>CASFDQ010000017.1 GCA_949293385.1 uncultured bacterium
TCACCGTGCGAGTATTACCTCGCCACCTCCGCGTGACGAAAAATCTCCCCCTGCTGCGCAGCAGGGGGAGATGAAAGCATTTATTCAATTAACACATTCTTTTTTGTTTTTTAGTCTGTCTACTTGACAGGGGGCACATTATTAAAGTACCGTGGCTTTTTTACTGCTTTTTCGAGAGTCGGTCTAAGCAGGCTTCCTGCAAAAGCTTTTGTTTTCGATAGCTTTGTGGAGAAATGCCGAATTTTGAGCGAAAGCTTTTTGAAAAGGACAACACGTCCTGAAAACCTACCGAATTTGCAATATAGGTGATGGACATATTTGTTTCGACAAGAAGTTTTTGCGCGCTTGTGAGCTTTTGGTCGAGTATATACTGTTTGGGCGATTTATAAAATTTTTCCTTAAAAATTTTATATAGATATGGCTGACTCACGCCCAAAAAGCGCGTAAGCTCCGAAATGGTGATTTTTTGGTGAATGTTCGAAAAAATATATTTCTCGACCGCCTCAATATATACCTCGGAGTTGGTCTTAACCTTGTTTTGCAGGTCGTTTTTTTGATAGTGTTTAAAAAGTCCTATAAATATTTCAAGCATTTCAAAGGAATCGTAGGTCGAATTGCAGTTTTCTATCAAAAACGAAGAGAGCTTTTTAACGGCGGGAAGGTAATCAAACTCAAAGATTTTTGTATGCTTATCGGCATTTAGCAAATCAAACAATTTCGACATGGCGGGGTCGCCCGAAATCACCCATAAAAATTCCCAAGGCTCCTTTTCATCGGCATAATAGTGCTCCTTCATACCGGGAGTAATTAAAAATCCCTGTCCTGCGCCTACCTCATGCTGATTGAAAAAGCCCTTGCCCGAAATCACGTAATGAATGATATAAGAGTTTCTTACACCGGGTCCAAAGCAGGTTGTATTGGTATCTGCCGAGTATCCGATACTTGAAATATTAAGTAAAGAACAGCTGGAATTTGAAAATATGGAATAGCGCACCAAAACCCCTCCTTGGTTATGATTTTACCATATAGTGTAATGAATTTTCAATATAAAATTTTTTAAAAAGGGTGTAAAATGCTATAAAACAAAGGTTGGAGGAGATAATTTTGATTTTTGCTGACGTAAAACTTGAAAAAAGCGTACTTGAAACGGTTTTTTGCAACATTCGGAAAAATTTCTACAATAAAATAGACCCAAAGGTACATAAAAACGTATATATAGGCAGGTATAATTTGCGCTATGCCGAGCCCGAATTTACAGGCAAATATCTCGATATATGCGCTCATTTTTACGAGCTTGATAAGGATGACCGCGCTAAGAATAACGGTAAAATGGTAGTCGACAGCATACGAGATAACCAAAGAGCAGACGGCTATATCGGTTGCTTGGAGGACGGCAACGAATTAGAGGCATTTTCGGTGTGGAATCACTCCTTTACTCTATACGGCCTGATTCGTTTTTACGAAGCCACCGGAGACGAGGTTGCGCTGGATTGCGCAAACAGAGCGGCAGAGTGGCTTATATCCACCTTCATTTGTGAAAACGCGCCCGATATTCTAAACGCAACAAACGACGGCACCCAGCATCTAAGCTCGATATTTGCCATGATGCAGATATACCGCGTGACAAAAAACAAAAATTATCTCGATTATGTAGATCAGGTTTTAAACTATTGCGAAACCACCGATATGAATCTTGTATCCTTCGACAGTATATTAAACCTCCGCTCACGCAAGGGTATTGAAATGCTCATAATCTATATGGGCGTGCTGGAATACGGAATGTATTCGGACTGCGAAAAGGCGGTAAATGCGGCCGAGAGATATTGGCAGGAAATATACGAAACTCAGATAAGAAATACGGGTAACGCAACCATCCGAGAGCTTTGGACCGCAGGAGGAAATGCTCCTGTTTTGCTTCCTACCGATATTCACCCCAACGAAAACTGTGTTGCGGTGGGTTGGGTAGAGTTTTCTCTCAAGTTGTTTGCCGTTACGGGTGAAGCAAAATATTTAGATGCTATAGAACAAACCCTTTATAATCATCTGGTGGGATCGGTTGAAGCAAAGGGCGAAGATTTCGCCTACTATCAGGGAAATTTCGGCAAGAAGGAATATCGTACCAACGAAGGAATGTATCAGTGCTGTCGCTATCGCGGCTTTACCCTGTTTACCTACCTTAAGGACTACATATATCACTATAACGGCGAAACGGTTATTCCGATGGTATATACCGCCTCTGAGTTTAATACCGAAGGTCTGTCGGTTGTTCAAAAAACCGAGTATCCAAAATCCTTTAACATCTCGTTTGAGATTAAAAATCAAAAGGAAAATCAGAAAATCAGGATTCGTATACCGAAATGGTGCGGCGGGTATCTTTTAACCATCGACGAGGAGAAAAAAGATATTTTACCGCAGGACGGCTATGTTACGGTTGAGCTAGGTATGGGCGAAACCAAAATATCCATAGAGTTTGTTTCGGGTGTTAAATATCAGATAGACAAAATCGACGATAAAGAATACGCCTCCTTCACCTTCGGTCCGTTGCTTTTGGCAATGGATACCCACTTTTCAAACTCTTTGTGGGAACCTGTAAGCGAGCCCTTTAACATAACACGGGAAGAGGCAGGCTTTGAGACGGTTCATTTTAAGTGCAATCAGATGCATCTGGTAGACTTTGCATCGGCAGGAAAACTTTGTCCCAACGAGGACGTTTATTCGGTATTCATTCCCGTAGAATAGCCTAAAAGAGAGGAAGATTATTATGAAACTTAAATATTCCGTTTTTCTTGGAAACGTAGGCAACTGTTTCGACCGATACTGCGCTGAATATTCTGCTCCCTTTACAATGGAGGAACTTTTCGACCGAGCCACATCTATCGGCAAGCTTTCTGCCGTCGATTTGGTTATGACCGAGGAAATGATGGCAAACAAGGCTCAAATAAAAGAATGTCTTGCAAAAACAGGTCTTAAGGTGGGATCCCTTGCGGTAGATACCTTTGCAAATCCCATATACAAAAAAGGAAGCTTGTCTTCAACCGAAAAGGAGATTCGCGACCGCGCTATTGCCGATTCCAAGGCGGTTATCGACTTTGCATCGGAAATCGGTTGCGATATAGTGACGCTCTGGCCGGGTCAGGATGGCTACGACTATATTTTTTCGGCCGACTACATAAAGGAGCGCACCCTTTTTGCCGACGGTGTAGAGGAACTTTGTCGGTATAACCCCAAGGTAACGATTACCCTCGAATATAAGATAAAAGAGCCCAGAACCCACTCCTATATCAGTACGGTGGGCTCAACCCTCTTGATGATTGAAAAAATCGGTCTGCCCAACCTCGGTATTGCCCTCGACTACGGTCATGCTGCTCTCGGCTACGAAACTCCCGCCGAGGCGGTTGCAATGTGCAGTATGTACGGAAACAGACTAAAGCATATTCACATAAACGACAACTACCGCCTGTGGGATGACGATATGATTGTGGGAACGGTACATACCCTCGAATATCTCGAGTTTTTCTACTGGCTAAAGCGTACGGGCTATAACGGCTATCTCGTTATTGACCAGTTCCCATACCGCGAGGACGGCAGGGATGCCGTAAGCGAAAGCGCCGAATGGCTCGATGTTTTGCAGGAGGCTGCCGAGAAAATCGACCAAAAGGAAGCCGAAGAGATACTGGGAAAACGCGACGGTGTTGCCGCAAGTAAATTTATGAGAAAAATTTTATTTGGGAGATAGGTTAAATGGATAAAATGACAAAATGTCCTATCGTTAAGGAGATAGGTGAGATCACTTCAAATATGCACCGCCTTGGCTGGAACGAAAGAAATGGCGGTAACATTAGCGTTTTGGTAGATGAGAGCGAAATCAGACCCTTTGTCAACACCAAAAAAATCATAAGAGATTTACCCCTTGCGGTACCTTTTCCGGAATTTGCGGGAAAATATTTCATCGTAACAGGCACAGGCAAATACTTTAAAAATATTAAAAAAAAGCCTGCTGAAAATCTCGGACTGATACGCATTGCCGACGACGGAAGCTGCGCGCATCTTATTTGGGGCTATACGGCAGGAGGAAGCTACACCAGCGAGATTATAATGCATCTCGGCGCACACAAACAGCGTCTTGCCATAGATCCTAATCACCGCGTAGTTATGCACGCGCATCCGGTAAACATCCTCTCAATGACCCACGTTTTCCCTTGGGACGAAAAGAAACTGACGAAGGAGCTTTGGTCAACCTGCACCGAATGTATCGTAATATTCCCCGACGGTGTCTCCCTTCTTCCCTGGATGGTAAGCAGCGGACCCGAAATCGGTCTTGCTTCTGCTGAAAAATTCAAGGATTTCAGAATTCTTGTCTGGGCTCTGCACGGATGTACCGTTACGGGTACCAACCTTGACGAGGCGTTTGGTCTGCTGGAAACGGTTGAAAAGGGCGCGGAGATCTATATGAAAATACGAAGCGGAGGAGAGCGTCACTCCATTGAGGACGATATGCTAAAAGCAATAGCGGACGACTTTAACCTCACCCCCAGAGAGGGCTGGCTGTAAGCAAAAATCTTTATAAGCGGAAATCAGATTAACGTCACCTTTGATTGTGTAAGTTGCATGGTCAAAGGTGATTTATTGTATGAAGCTGCGGTCATCAATTTAAAATATTGTATAACAAAAACAATGTGATATAATAATTAAAATAAATTTTCCGTCAGGAGTGTTGTAATGCGTAAACATAGTCTCTCAATGCTTATGGATCTTTATGAAATGACCATGGCAAACGGTATTTTTCAAAGTGATATGAGAGATACTATAACATACTTCGATATGTTCTTCCGCCGCGTACCCGATAAGGGCGGTTATGCTATTATGGCGGGCCTCGAGCAGCTTATCGAGTATTTCAACAATCTGACCTTCTCGAAAGACGATATAAAATATCTTCGCGGTTTAAATCTTTTTTGTGACGAATTTTTAGACTATCTTTCCGATTTTAAGTTTGAATGTGACGTTTGGGCGGTGCCCGAAGGAACCCCCCATCTTCCCGATGGAGCCTATCGTCACCGTAAGAGGTCCCGCTATGTAGGCCTTTTTGGTAGAAACTATGGTGCTTCTCACCATAAACCATCAGTCTCTTATCGCAACTAAGGCCAACCGTATCTGCTCTGTCGCAGGCGCACGTCCCGTAATGGAATTCGGCGCCCGCCGCATTTGAAATCCCTCCGTTCCGCTACGCTCCACTCCGTTATTTCAAATGCGCTTGTCTCCGTTTATTTAATTTAGGGGATTTTTCGACTGCACTTTTCTTGACAATTCCAGTATTTAATGTTAGATAAAACAAAAACGGCTACGATTTGTGTTTTTCGTAGCCGTTTAGCCTTTTTCTAATGTTTTAGTTTGCTCGGCGCGTCGGGGGGATTCCCCTCATAGGGGAAATGTCGCGGAGCGACAAAAGGGTCTGGGCGTAAGCCGTACCGCCGCGCCCTACAACCGCCCGATAAATTGCTTCGGTATCCGTCTGACCACTGATCACTGACCACTGACCACTGAAAAAAGACCACTGTTCACCGACCACTGCGTGAAGCGTTGACCTTCGGTCGCTATATCTCTATCTTTATCGGTTTTCGCTTTTTGTAATAATAGATTCCCTCAAATCCGATTTTTTTAAGGGTCGTTATCGCTTCGCTGAAATAACAGCAGGCGTTTTCGGCTACGTGGGCGTCCGAGCCCAAGGTGATAAGCTCTCCGCCGAGCTCCTTATACCTCTTTATAATATCGGTATAGGGCATAAAATCGCCGAGAAGCCCGAAGGAGGATGTGTTTACCTCGAGAGCGATACCTTTTTCGATGACCGTTCTTAAAATAAGGTCTATCCTGTCCTCGAATCCGTCGAGGGTAAAATTCTTTTTAAATTTTCCGTTTATGTACCTTAGGGGGCAGGTAAGGTGGGCGAGTATGTCGAAATCGGTCTCCTCTAAAAGGACCGAAACCTCGCTGAAATATTTGTTCATAAATTCGGTGATATAGCTTTCGTCTGCGTCGGTAAAATCGTCCCAGGAATAGGGCAGGGGATCTTTCTCCCACCTTACGGTGTGAACCGAGCCGACGACCACGTCAAAATCGGCAAAGGTATATACCTTTTCGGCGATTTCGGGGTACCAGAAGCTCTCGCTTATCTCGAAACCCTTTAAAAGAAGGGCTTTATCTCGGTATTTTTCGTTTAATCGGTCGACCTCCTCGGCCGATTCTTTTATAGAGGTAAAAATGTCGTAGCGGTCGAAGAACCAGGTATCAAAATGGTTGGTCAACGCCATTATGGGACAGCCCTTTTCAAGATGAGCCAAAAGCATATCCTCAACGGGACACTGAGAGTCGTGAGAATGAAGCGAATGGGTGTGCATATCGGCTAAGATCGGTTTTTGCATCATAATATCATCTCCAAATCGGTAAGTATTATAGTATAAAAATCTAAAAAAATCAATATCAGTTTACAAAAATGCACTAAAATAATACAATAGTGCATTGACAAATTGTTCGGAGGGGGGATATAATGTTAACGTATAAGTATACATATCTCTTTGCGCGAAATTCATAACAGAAGTTTTGAAGGGAGAAAAATATTATGAAAAGTTTTCTTAAAGCGTTTGTCAGCATAATCTTATGTCTGTCCTTAATGCTTGGCGTGGTCGTTACCTCCACCGTCGCTGAAAATGCGGCAGAAAAGCCGACCCTTAAGATCCTTGCCATAGGTAACAGCTATACAAACAATTCTACTCAGTACATTTCTAAAATTGCTGAGAGTATGGGTCTCGACATAAAGGCGGCAAGTCTTTATAAGGACGGCTGTATGCTTCATCAGCATATCCAGTTTTATAAGAATTATGAGACTATGGGTCACGATGCATATTATGCCGCCGAGACCTCAAAAAGGTACATACATCTGAGCGTAAACGGAGTTGCAGACACAAGCATCCTCTCGATTCAGGAAGCAATCGCTTCTGACGATTGGGATTTTATCGTAATGCATCAGGCTCCCAATAGCTGCGATGATCTCGAAAAGTATTGGACAGAGGAAAATCCCGACCTCGTAACCCTCTATAACTACATTCAGACCGAGCTCGACAAGAACAACAATACCAAGTGTGAAATTGTTCTCAATCAGGGCTGGTCCTTTTCTCACGAGATGTCCATCAACAATAATTATAAGTGGTATCCCGTGAACTATGAAAACACAAGAGATTTCTTCCTTAAAATCGAAGAAACCGTAGCCGCCGCTGCCGCAATCGTTCAGCGTGAGGCAAATCTTGACGCTCCCCTCGATATCATCCCCTCGGGCGAAGCTATGCAGCTTGCCAAGGACGAGTTTGGCTTTGGTGATACCTACGGTCCGGCGGGTTCTCTTTATGCCGACTTTATAAGCCACTTAAGCGACCCCATCGGCTGCTATATGATAGGCAACCTTTGGCTTGAAAAATTCACAGCCAAGGCAGGCTTCCCCGTTGATTGCCGCAACGCTACCTACCTTCCCACAGGCTTAAGCGCCGAAAACGCAACAATTCTCCGTTCCATTGCTCACGAGGTAATCTCGGATGAGGCCGATACTATCTACGGCGATTGGCGCGCTATTCCCGACGGTGACGGACTTAAAATAACCCACTATGTCGGAAAGGTTCCCGCTACCGGCACCGTTACCGTTCCTGCCCTTTTAGGCGAGAAACCGGTTACCGCTATCGGCAAGACTACCTTCAAATACGTTGCAGGTGTTACCGGCGTTGTTACCATCAGCAACGGCGTTAAGATCGAAGAGGGTGCCCTCGACGGCATCAAGGTTCTCCCCACCTTCTGGGACGGAACCTCTGTTAAGCCTACCGTTGGAACAGGTGAGCCTACCGACCCCTACATCATCACCAACGCCGCACAGCTTGACTGGGCGGTTAAAAACAGTAATAAAGACAAGTATTTTAAGCTTGCTAACGATATTTATATAAACGATATAGCCGTTGACGTATCTACAGGCAGGGTTGCAGGAAAGGAAAATGCCATAAAGTGGCACGATTCGACCGAAAATACCGCCTTTAACGGTCATCTCGACGGAGATAACCATATCGTAAGCGGACTCTATATCGATTATACCTATACCGGTACCGACGAAGCCTGGACTTTGGGCTTTGGTCTCATTCCAAACGGCGGTGCCTTCACCGTTAAGAATATCGGCGTTGTAAATTCCTACGTTAACGCCGCAGGTGCCTGCGCTTCGGCTCTCGTTGGCGAAGCGGGAAGCACGGGACTCGGATACGTTGTTGAAAACAGCTTTGTAGGCGAGGACGTTTATTTAAGCGGCGCCGCAGTCGGCGGTGTTATCGGCTCAGGCGGATGTAGTAACGCAGGTAAGACCTTTGCCATCACAAACGTAT
>CASFDQ010000018.1 GCA_949293385.1 uncultured bacterium
TGCAGTTTAATGTAAAAAGGCGATCATATCATAACGTTTGCAAAGCAAACTCATAACGACGAGCGCAAGCGAGTTTCATCACTCATAACCAAAAGAGCATTTGTGTCTGCAAATGCAGTGCTTGTAAAGAAAAAAGGACGAAGAATTTTAGAAATTCTTCGTCCTTTTCCTTATTCGAAATCGAAAATGTTGATCCAGCCGAGGAGGAAGTCGCGTTCTTCCTCTTTGTTTTTTGCTACCTGAGAAGCGGCTACTATGGGAAGCCATTTCTGAACGTACTGCTTTGCGGTGTCGCTCTTTAAACAGTAGAGGTCAATGTATTTTTCGGCTAAGGTGTCCTCGCCGTCGAGCTTAAAGGTGAGGTAGGTTCTGGCTACGTCGGCCGAAGCGTTACCCTGAGTCGCGTGAGACCAGTCGATAATATAGTCGGTTCCGTCGTCGCCTACGATAACGTTACTGGGGCAAAAATCGCCGTGACAAAGCTTGTTGTGGCGGTGCATACCCTCAAGTCGCATATGAAGCTCGTAGCGGACGGTGGCGGGTATGTATTCCTTGGTAGAGGAGATCTTGTTGTTGAACTTATCCTTCTGAGCCGAGAGCATACTCGCGGTTTTGGAATTTATAAGCATCTGCAGGTCAACGAGCTTTTCTAAATACTCAGGCTGCTTTTCGGGGTTTTCGCGCATAAGCTGATCGAGGGTCTTTCCTTCGATAAAGTCCATAACTATCGCCCAACGGCCGTCCTCAAGTCGGGTAACCTGACGTATCTTCGGCATAGGAAGACCCGATTCACAGACTCTCGCCTGATTAAGGGCTTCGTTTAAAATATCGGCAGGGGAGAAGTCGGCTCCGAAAACCTTTATAAGGGCGTCTCCGCTGCGGTAAAGGGTCTTGTTTGGTCTTGTTGCGATAACAGTTCCGAGTTCCATTAAAAAAGCACTCCTTTGTAGTATTTTCTACGGTTTAATTATACCCCTTTTACAGGCTCTTTGTCAATACTAATTATGCAATTTATATAATATATTAAAAATACTTTTGAAATTTTAGGCAAAATAGCACAGAAAATGTGTTTTACTTATCCTCCTTAGTGTGGTATAATGAAATAAAGAGGGGATAATATGAAAAAAGTTATGATAATAGGCTGTCCCGGTGCGGGTAAAAGCACCTTCGCCCGAAAACTTCGGGATAAAACGGGACTTCCTCTATACTATCTCGATATGCTTTGGCACAGGCCCGATAAAACCACCGTTTCGCGTTCTGAATTCGACGCCGCCCTTAAAGAAATAATAGAAAGGGACGAATGGATAATCGACGGAAACTACGGCCGAACTCTGGAGATGCGGCTGGAAAAATGCGATAAGGTATTTCTTTTCGATCTTCCGACCGAGGTCTGCCTTAAAGGGGCCGAAAGCAGGATAGGCAAGAAAAGAGAGGATATGCCCTGGATAGAAGAGGAGTTCGACCCCGAGTTTAAGGTCTGGATCGAAAACTTTAAAAGGGACCAAATGCCTCACGTATATAATCTGCTTGAAAAATATAAAAATAAAGATATAACCGTCTTTTCCTCCCGCGAGGAGGCCGACGAATATCTTATAAACTTAAAGGAGAATAAATATGAACGATAAGGCGCTTTTTAAGCTTTCCTACGGACTTTTTGTTTTAACCGCGAATGAGGACGGAAAGGACAACGGCTGTATTATCAATACCGTCTGTCAGGTCACCGACAACCCGAAGCAGATAACTATAACCGTAAACAAGGATAATCTTACCCACGATATGATAAAGGATACCTCGAAATTTACCGTTTCGATAATTGCCGAGAATGCTTCTTTTGAGCTGTTTAAACGCTTCGGCTTTGCATCGGGCCGCGATACCGATAAGTTTGCGGGCTTCGACGGCGTAATGACCGCAGGAAACGGCACCAAGATCGTAACCGAGGGTACAAACGCCTTTATCCTCGCCTGGGTAACCGATACGGTCGACCTTGGTACGCATACGATGTTTATCGCGACCGTTACCGATATGGAGGTCTTATCCGATATCCCGTCGGCAACCTACGCCTATTATCACGCTCATATTAAGCCACAGCCTGCCGAGAATAAATCCGATAAAAAGGTCTGGAAATGCAGGATCTGCGGCTACGAGTACGACGGCGAAGACCTCCCCGACGACTATATCTGCCCTATCTGCAAGCACCCCGCCTCCGACTTCGAGCTTGTTTAAAAAATTTATACTAAAATAACAAAACCCCTCTTTTGCAATAAGCAAGAGAGGGGTTTATTATTGGTGCCTTTAGGTGTGGAAATAAACCCCCGGTTGTACCGGGGGAAGGAAAAAGAGCGAAGCTACAATAAAACGGGCGAGGCGTAGCTAAGCCCAAAAAAGCTATAGGAAAAAGAAGAACCTCTTGTATAATAGTAATGGTTTGGCAACCGCATTACAAAAATACAGGAGGTTTTTCAAATGAATGGAAATAATGAGATAAAAAGCAGTTCACACTCAAAATACAGATGTCAGTAACATATAGTTTTCGCACCAAAGTATAGAAGAAAAGAAATATATGGGAAGATCAAAAAAGACATAGGAGAAATTTTGAGGAAATTATGTGGATACGGTCGGTCGAAACAAGAAAGTTATAGCTGAATATATAAGGAATCAGTTAGAAGAAGATTACGCAGCAGAGCAAATTAGTATAAAAGAATTTATTGACCCGTTTACGGGTAACAAGAAGTAAAAGGCAAAAAAGACAGCCGCACGTGAGCGGCTGCCCGAGATTGTAATGCGTTGCTAAACTTTCAGTGCCCCTTTTAGGGGCTAAGCCAGTAGTCACCCCTTATAGGGGTGGTGAAAACCACTAGTTGAACTAGCGGTTTTTATTTTTAGTTTTGGTGACAGTGCCCCAAGGCGTTTTCCCAGCTGTTCCATCCTCGTTGAAATATTTTACCACTTCGCGTTCAGCGGTTGTATTTGTCTTGATTTTGATATCTGATGAATAATTTGCGAACCCATTTTCATAGGCTGCTTGCAAAGTTTTTTTCATATCCAAAATAAGCATATCTGCTGTTAATGCTGACACACCTTTTTGCGACATGCTGGCGTGGACTGTAGTAAATATTTTATTTAACGTTTTTTCAGTGCCACATTCTTGACATTTACAGGTGATTGTAACTGAAGATGTTTCAATACCGGTAACTTCTATGTCTATGCCTGCTTTAGAGTTCTGAGTTTTTCTTTCCGAGGTGCTAAAACTTTTATTTTTTACATCAATCTTAAAGTCAGGTGAATATTTGATAACTGTTTTACAATTCGAACATTCAAGATCTGCAAATTTCTTTTTTAAATATTGCTTTGAACAGACACCAACCAAAAACAAACACAAAAAACATTGCTATGTAGGCAATAATATTAAACACAATTTTAATTGGCTCAATTGCCATTCCCAAAATCAAAAAGACAACGACAACGCCAAATGAGATAAGGGTATAGGGAATAAGTTCTTTCTTTCGAGCATCTGCTTCAGCAGAACTCTTTACAGGTTCAGTAAGGAAAAACTTGATTTTTTCCAAAAAGTTTTTAGGGTCAACTGTTTTCTTTTCTTTAGCCATTTTAATTAGCTCCTTCTCTTTTTAAATTTAATATATTTGTCTGTGAAAGCATGCTTTCACGGATGACCTCTGTTATGTTGCATATCATACTCTCCTCAATTAGTATGTTTTTGTTTTACCATTTGTGTAGGTAATGCTGGTTATATCAATCTTGACATCTAAATCGTCAAAATTAGTTTCGTATAAAGCAAGTGCGGTGTCGTATGAATACACCGTTAACTCCCATGTTGGTAAATTCGCCAACAGCTTCGTTTTCCGCAACCTTTTCGGCTACATCAAAGCCACGTTCCTGACCGTATGTATATCCTTCGGTAGCACGTTTCTCAGCAAGAGCTTTCGATTCAATAATTGTTTTCTTAGCTTCGGTTTCTGCTTCAATAATATCAACCTATTGGCGAAGCGTTGCTTCGGCTATATCTGCATATTGACGGAAGTGTAGTTCTTTGAATTTCTCGTATTGTCTTTCGCCGTCCGGCTTGACAATTGTTGTAACAAAAAACTTTTCAAGAACTATGCCGTAATCTTCAAAGTTAGGAATAAGAAGTTGTTTTATTGACTCTGAAAAAGAAGTGAGATTTTGGTCAATTTCAAAAATGTTAATGGCGTTAGATTTCATAACTTGAGCAATATAGGTTTTTACTCTCGTCATAAGAATCGAACGGAAATAAGTCAGTAGTTTGTTTTGTGTAAGTAGGTTTTCAGTACCCACCAATTTAATTAGCAACTTACGGCTGTCAGATACTCTTAACGCCATATCTCCGGATGCACCGATTGAAATGGGGAAACCGTAAGTTGGCTCAACATACTGAACCTTAGAATCAGTACCCCACTTAACAGCCATCTGCTCGGTTTTATTGATGAAATAAACTTCGCAATGAAAAGGTGTTTCATCACCTGTGGTACGATTCAGTGCTTTTCCGATTAAAGGAATATTTTGTGTTTCAAGCGTATAACGACCGGGACCGAAAAGGTCGAGTGCTTGACCGTTCATAAAGAATATAGCTTCTTGGGTTTCATGAACGACAAGTTGAGTTAAACTATTAAAATCCTCGCAAGGATGTTTCCAGACAAATGTGGCGTTATCGCCTTCGTGTTTTATTATGTCAGCTATTTTTGACATAGCGATTCCTCAGTAATGTTACCTACGGTTAGTTATATATCACTAATTATACATCGTTCGACAGGATAAGTCAATGGCTATTAGTGATAAATAACTAACAAAAACAGACATAGTGATATATCATCTATGTATACAGATAATATGTAGTAGGTGATATGTATGAGTATTCGGGAGTTTACCGTAAACCGAATCTACCAGCTTTGCAGAGAGCGCAAAATTACGCCAAATGCTTTAAGCTATTTGTGCGGCATTTCGCAGTCCACCGTTAAAAGCATTTTAAACGGAGAAAGCAAAAACCCCGGTATCGTTACCCTTAAAAAGATATGCGACGGTCTTGAAATTACCGTTATGGAGTTTTTCGATACCCCCGAATATAAGGAGCTGGAGCAGGAGATCAGGTAGAAAGCTCCTTTGATGCGTTGGCTCCAAGCCTGCAGGCGCTGCCAAAGGCATCCTTTACCTCTAAAAAATGATTTTCCGAGGTAAGCTCGAAAAGCTCCTCGAAGCAGAGTGTCTGCTCCTTACTCAGCATACCGCGAAGCTCTCTTTCCTTATCGAGGGCCCTTTTCGCAAGCACGGAATACTCCGAGTTTGCGGCAATGCTTTGCTCGGACAGATAATCCGAAAACAGACGTCCTATTATTTCGCTCAAATTTAGCCACCTCCTTTTTCTTCATTTTAAAATATTTAGCTTTAAATGTCTTATGCTGTCAGCATAATAAAAAAGATCCGAAATCTATCTTTTACGATAAATTTCGGATCTTTTTTTAATTTGCTAAAGGGCGGCGGCAAGTCTTTCGGCCGAGTCGAAGCGCTGATCGAGGTTGATGCTGGTGCATTTTCTAACAATCCGTCCCGCCTTTCCCTTTGCGATTTTCTCGCTGGGGTGTTTGCCTGTTATCATCACGTTGAGCAGGACCCCTGCCGCGTAAATATCGGATCTCGGATCGCTTTGGGCAATTCCGAGCTGTTCGGGAGAAGCGTATCCTACCGTGCCTAAAATAACCGTATCCTTCGTGGCGGAGGATACCCGTCTTGCGGCGTTAAGATCTATTAGGACGACCCTTCCGTCCTTGCCGATCATAACGTTTTCCGGCTTTATATCCCTAAAGCTCGGATAAATATTCCTCTCTCGTCATATCAGCCGTTCCATTCCTTATAGTCGGCGTCAAAGTTGCCTGCAATATTGCGGTAGTAGTAATAATTAAAGTTACGGCAGTCGCGCTTACAGTGAATAGTGAGTCTGCCCGTTCGGTTTTCGGGAGGGACAAAAGAGTCTTCGAATATTTCTATTACCGACGATTTAAGATAAAGGTCGGTAAGCTTGTTACAGCCCTTAAAGGCATCGTTCCAAAGGGTTCTTACCGTAGCGGGAAGGGTTACCGACCTTACCGAATCGGCAACGTCGGAAAAGGCCGAGGGCATAATTGCCGCAACCTTTTTGCACTCGTATATTTCGGAGATAACGTAATTTCCGTCTGTAGGAGTATATAAAACCTTGGTTATAACAATGGCGTTTTCGGGGGCATACATTGCGGTCGAAGGATCCGGGTATGCATTGTAAATAGTGGCGGTCTCGAAGGAAAAACGCGGAGCCTGCGAAACGGTAGACGAAGAGCTACCCGAGGAAGAATTTCCCGAAGAGCTACCCGAAGAACTGTTTGATGATGAACCGTTCGAAGAGGGGCTGCTCGACGAGCCTGAGTCGGAAGAGGGCGAGCTGCTTTCGTTTTTGGAAGAGGCCGGCTTAGAGCTGCCCGAAGAAGCTTTTATCGGAGGAGCTTTCTTTGTTTGATGACGGGTCCTCGTTTTCGGAAGAACCGTCCGAAGGGATCGAACTCGTGCCATCCATGGAAGAGTCGCCCTGCGAGCCGCCGATGGGGGCACTTGGCTTTTCAGAGGGTCCGCCGCAGTTAAGGCTAAAGGCGATAACCGCCCCGATAAGCAAAAGGGCCAATAAGGCGGCCGCAATAAAGAGCCACCGTTTATCTGTGTTTTTATCGGCATCGACTGCCTTTTTTTCATCAAAGGAGGTCATACAGTAGAGGCAAAACCGCGCATTTTCCTGTATTTCCGCTTTACATTTAGGACATTTCTTCATAAATTACCCCAAGGTCTCAAGCTCGTATTCGAAAAGGATTTCGTTGATTTCAACTACCGACAGCCTTTTGCAGATTCCGTAAAGGACAACGCTGTCGAAGGGGAGCTTAACGTAAAGGGCGGGATAGCCTGCGCTTTTTAAAAGGGTCTGAACCTCGTCGAGGGACAGCTTCATAGCAACCGCGATACATAAAAGCTTTTTACGCTCGGGAATTCTTATCCCGGAAAAAAATCTGGTAGGCGTATACCTCGCTCATTTCGGCTTCACGGATTATCTGGGATTTTTTAAGACCGTGCTTTTCCATAAGTCCGTTTAAAAGCTCCGACAGCTTTTCTTTTATCATATAGTCGTTGTTTTCGCCGTAAAAGGTTTTAAAGTCGGGACAGAGCCCTAACTCCTCAACGATCTTCGAGGTATCCTTTGCCATATCTTTGCACCCTTCCAAAGCTTTTTTCTGATAGTATTATAATTTATCCGACCCCCTTTGTCAACTTACGCCAGACCCTCTCGGGTTCAAGCCCCTTATGTAAAAATTAAAAGGAACCAACCTAACGGGTGTGCGCCATAGTGAGAAATTGCCCGAAAACGGCGCTTTTTCCGTAATAATGCGTTAAAAAGCCGTGGTACGCGACAGCGTTACCACGGCTTTTTGCCTTTTCTTACATAAAAATCATCCATTTTCGGGTGCGT
>CASFDQ010000019.1 GCA_949293385.1 uncultured bacterium
GCTTATTCACCGCAGTGGTGCAAAATATGAAAAAGATCGCAACTATCCTTGCAAGCAAGGATCTATTGCATCCATTCCTTAATTTTGTATTAAAATATTTAAACCCACCAAAAATTTGGTGGGTTTGTCAGTAATCTGAGACCCTACCGAAAGGTAGGGTCTGTTTTTTCTAAGCCTTTTTTCGGCGTTCGGAGCACCTCCCGTACGCCTTCACGCCGAAGAAAAGCCTTTCTTCATCTTTATATTGCTATTCCTCAAACATCCCGTAAGCTCCTAAGATCGTTTTACCTATCTCATATATAAGCGACTCAGCCTTGATCTTAAGCCCGAGCGGAGGATTCAGAAGTAGATCCGACTCTTCAAAACTCCTTCTCCTCGGTCCCGGAACCATTATGTTGCAGGCCTCGAAGGTGAAATATCCTTTATAGTCAACATCCTTAAGGCCCTTCATAACCGAATCGAAATTAGTGGTTCCGAAGAATGGAGCAAGATGGTAATCATCATCTCCTAAATTATCCTGAACGTGAATTGCCTTTACGTGCTTTCCGAGAATAGCCAGCTCCTCGTGCTGCGGCATCTCCTGCAGGTTTGCGTGGCCTATATCGAAGCAAGCGTGAAAGAGAGGATGATCCACGTATTTAATAAGCTCTAAAAGATCGGTAGCGTTATCTATCCAGAAAAGATCCGGAATACACATCTTATTAAAGTTTTCAGTAAGTATATTTACGCCAAATTCTTCGGCATATTTTAAAATTTCAAGATAAAACCGACGGTTTTTCTCGAAGGTCTCCTCCTTTGAAAGACCGCTGTCATATCCCGAATGAACGACGATATTTTCAACCCCTAAATCGGCGCAGGCCTTAACGCAGAGCTTGGTACCTTCTATAAATGCGGATTGCTCATCGTCCTTTACAATCGGTCTGCCCATAGGGGAATGGGCCTGAACGTATTTTACCGAGCTTTTTTCCATATATTTTTTAAGCTTTTTAAGCCATCCGTCATAGTCGTTTGAGAAAAAACCGACGCTCTTTGCGAAATCATCGCCGAAGCCGTAATCTATATACTTAAATCCGGCTCTTTTTATGTATCTTGACGCCATTAAAGCGTCGCTCGTGTAGCTGGAAAAATCACTGGTGGTAGTTGCGATCTTCATTTTTTCTCCTCCTTGTTACCGTTTGTTTTAATGATATCATAATAAAAAATTTTTTTCAATATCGGTTTTTAGCCTTCGCAAAAAAACTCGTTAATAAATTGTAACTTTTTTTCGTTTCCCCCTTGCAAATTTTTCGGTTATATTGTACAATGTATGTGTATGGTTTTGCGCAAATTTAATAAACCTTAAAAGAAGGGACGAACAAATAAATGGCAAATCGTTTATTTCAGAGTGTGATTCATCAAATGAAGGATGCTATCGACCGAACTATCGGTATTATCGACGATAGCGGTGTCGTCGTAGCCTGCAGTGAGCTCGGCAAGATCGGCGAAACCGTTAATATCGATTTTATGAGCGCATCCGCATCCGAAACCTTCTCCTTCGGCGGTACTACCTATAGAGCTATCGGCTTTGCGCAGGCCGGGGAGTATTATGCCTTCGTAAACGGCGTCGACCCTATGGCGGAAAAATACTGCTCGGTTTTAGCGATCTCCTTTACCAACATCAAGTATTATTACGATGAGAAGTACGACCGCTCCAACTTTATTAAAAACGTAATTCTCGATAATATTCTTCCCGGAGATATTTATCTTAAATCCCGCGAGCTTCATTTTAATACCGACGTTTCCCGTACCGTTCTCCTTATCCGCTCGATCGAAGCCTCCGATATCGTTATCTACGACGTTGTTCAGAATCTCTTCCCCGATAAAACCAAGGATTTCGTTATAAGCATAAATGAAAACGATATCGCCCTCGTTAAGGAGACCGGAAAGGATATCGACTCCCGCGATATCGAGAAGCTGGCCCTCTCTATAGCCGATACCCTTTCGGGCGAGTTTTATACCACCGTTTCGGTCGGAATCGGCTCCTCTGTCGATAACATAAAGGATCTTGCAAAGTCCTTCAAGGAAGCGCAGGCCTCTTTAGAGGTCGGAAAGGTATTCGATACCGACAAAACTATCGTCAGCTACAGCAACCTCGGTATAGCCCGTCTTATTTATCAGCTTCCCACGACCCTCTGTGAGACCTTTCTCAGAGAGATCTTCAAGCGCGGCTCTATTCAGAGCCTCGATCAGGAGACCCTCTTCACCATTCAGAAGTTCTTTGA
Source organism: uncultured bacterium (assembly GCA_949293385.1). GTDB lineage: Bacteria > Bacillota > Clostridia > Oscillospirales > Acutalibacteraceae > SFWF01. The sequence goes on from CASFDQ010000019.1 coordinate 2,262, forward strand.
AAACAACCTTAACGTTTCCGAGACCTCACGTAAGCTTTTCGTTCATAGAAACACGCTCGTTTACCGTCTCGAGAAAATTAAGCGTATAACCGGACTTGACCTTCGCGAATTCGATCACGCGATAGTTTTCAAGATCGCCCTTATGGTAAATAAGTATCTTCAGGCCAACCCCGTAAAATATTAGAAAGGATGACCTAAAATAAACGCCACAGAAAGCGGCGCACAGCGCCCGATAATCGAGTTTAAGGGTGTTTCCAAAACCTATAAAACGGGAACTCACGCCTTAAACGATGTAAATATTCGTATAAATCCCGGCGAGTTTGTTTTCGTGGTCGGAGCCTCGGGTGCAGGAAAAAGCACCTTTATGAAGCTTATCGTCCGCGAAGAAAAGGCAAACGCAGGAAGTCTATGGGTAAACGGCTTCAACCTGATGAAAATAAAGAATAAGCAGGTACCTCTTCTTCGCCGTACTATGGGTATCGTCTTTCAGGATTTCCGCCTTATTCCTACTATGTCGGTCTTCGAGAACGTTGCCTTCGCTATGCACGTAATAGGCGCCGATCGCCGCAAGATACGTCGCGACGTGTCGGCCGTGCTCAGTATGGTCGGTCTCGGAAACAAGGCGCGTTCCATGCCCGGTCAGCTTTCGGGCGGCGAGCAGCAGCGCGTAGGCCTTGCCCGAGCGCTGGTTAACCGTCCGAGTCTTATTATTGCCGACGAGCCTACGGGAAACGTTGACCCCAACCTCTCCTACGACATCGTCGCAAAGCTTACCGAAATAAATAAGCAGGGCACTACGATCCTTATGGTTACTCACGATCATAACCTCGTCCGCGATTTTCAGCATCGCGTAATTATGCTTGAGGAAGGACGAATAGTTGCCGATAACGCCGCCGGAGGTGGAAATATATGAAACTGAGAAGTATTTCCTACCTTTCGAAGGAAGGCGTAAAGAACATGTGGTCAAACCGCCTTATGACCATTGCGTCGATAGGCGTGCTTGTGGCCTGTATGGTCCTTATCGGACTTGCTATCCTTATTTCCCTTAACGTTAACGAGGCCCTCGACGGCCTTGAGCAACAAAACGTTATAAGGGTCTATTTTAACGATAAGACCTCGGTGATCTACGGAAACGCTTCCGAAAAGTTTGATCCCGAGGACTTTGAGGATACCTCTTCCGAGGAAGACTCCTCTGAAGAGACCACGTCGGATACCGAGGACGGAGAAACTACCTCCTCCGAGGAGACCTCTTCCGAAACCGAGGAGGAGGTTATCGACCCCGACGATATTCCCGAGAGTGCCTACGTTATTCATAACGAAGAAGAGGCAAAAGCTCTTTGCGATAAGCTTGCAAAGATCGAAAACGTCCTTAAGGTTGAATATATTTCGGCCGAGGACGCTCTTAAGGACATTAAAGAAAACGGTCAGATCCCCGAAAACGCCGTTGAGCATTTCGGCTTTGACGACGAGTACGGCAATCCTCTTTCCTGCGGTGCCCGTATAACCCTTTCGGATATGTCCCTTTTCGACGAGACCTTAGAAAAGATCGAGAAAACCAAGGGTGTCGACGCCGTTCAGTCGCAGTCTGAGCTTGCCGAGAAGATAACCGCTATCGAAGAAGGAATCGGAATAGCGGGCATTTGGATCATTGCGATCCTCCTTATAATCTCCCTTGTGATCGTCTCAAATACCATCCGCGTCACTATGTACAGCCGCAAGCTCGAGATAAGCATTATGAAGGCTGTCGGCGCGACCAATTCATTTATACGTCTGCCCTTCGTAATAGAGGGTATTATGATCGGCCTCGTTTCGGCCGTTATCTCAATGGGCATACTGTACTTCTGCTATCGCGTCGCTATGGAAGCGGTAAGCGGAGCCCTCGGTATGACCGACACCATTGCTTTCATAACCGTCGCACCGCAGATATTCGGAATCTTCGCCGCTATCGGTGTTCTTTCGGGTATCGTAGGAAGTGCGATAATGATAAGAAAGTATCTCAAAAAAGAGGGAAGCGAATTTACGGCTATTTAGCCATTGCGAAAATAAAAAACGGAGGATATACTTTTGAAATTTAAAAAACTGATGACCATTCTTCTTTGCGGAGTTATGTTTACCGCCTGTTTCGGTGTGGCGCCTAACGTTTCGGCCCTTACCGTATCTCAGGTGCAGCAGGAGATCAACAAGCTGCAGCAGGCCGCCGACAAGCTTGAAAAAGAAATTGCCGATCTCAAAAAAGATAAGGCAGATCAGAACGCTTTAAAAGCCAAGCTCGACGCCCAGATCTACAATATTCAGCAGCAGATCGCTCTCTGTAACAGCAAGATAGAGGAGACCAATTCTCTTATTGCCGAAAACGAAAAGGAGATAGCCGCCAAGAAAAAGGAAATGGAAAAGGTCGTCTTCGAGTATAAGCAGCGTATTCGCGCTATTTATATGGGAAGCAGTGCGGGAAACGGTGTGGAGGTTCTTCTCGGCGCCGAGACCTTCTCCGACTTTATCTCCCTTTCTCAGGCCTCGCTCAATATCTCCCGAAGAGATAAACGTATGCTCGACGATATTACCGAAATGATCGCCGTTATCGAAGAGAAGACCGCCGAAAACAAGGCGCTTATCGAGGAGCAAAAGTCTATCAAGGCTACTCTTGCCGAAAAGCAGAAGAAGCTTGATAAGCAGGTTGCCGAAATAAACGGCGTTATTGCAAGCCTTAATTCCGATATCTCTGCAAACAACTCTCAGGTCAATAAGTACGAGCAGGATATTAAGGAGTGGAATAAGGTCAAGGATGAGCTCAGCCGTGTAGATCAGCCTGTTGATACCTCGCCCTTCGACGGAATCTTTACCTGGCCCGTTCCGGGATACACGAACCGCACCTCCGACTACGGACCCCGCTGGAATGCTGAGCACGCGGGAATCGATATTGCGCAGTCGGGAATAGCCAACGCAAAGGTCGTTGCTATCGCCTCGGGTACCGCTAAGGTATGGTGCAACAGCTGTACTCATAACTACGGAAAATGGAACGGAAGCTATATCTGGAGCTGCGGCTGCGGCGGCGGCTACGGAAACTATCTTTCGGTAGATCACGGCTACTATAACGGAGTTCATTACCGTTCCGTATACGCACACTTAAGCAGAATTACCGTCTCGACCGGTCAGAAGGTCGGTAAGGGTCAGCAGGTCGGTAACGTCGGCACCACGGGTCATTCCTCGGGCTACCATCTGCATTTTGAGATCCGTAAAAACGGTACTGCCGTCAATCCTATGAATTATTATTAAATCTTAAAACAAGGGGCATTTCTTAATTGCCCCTTGTTGCCCTATTGTAATATAGTCGAATTAAGGAGAATTATGGAAGAACAAGAGGTAATACGGGAGGAAATACCCGAAAAAAAGCCTGAAAAGGGAAGAGCGAAGCTTATTTTTACCGTGGTTTTAACCGCGGTTATTACTGCTTTTATAACCTTTTCCTTCTGTAAGTCTTATTTCTATATCGAGCCCACCGTAAACACCAAGCTTACCGAGCTTCAGAATATCGTCGACCGCTACTACTACGGCGAGCCCGATCCCGATAATATAGAAAAATCAATGCTCGAGGGCTACGTCTACGGTCTTAATGATAAATACTCGTATTACTACGATATTTCCGACTCGGATAAGCGCTCCGAGGACCTTAAGGGAAATACCACCGGAATAGGTATAATCGTCGTTCAGCATCCGGAAACGAAAAATCTCTACGTTAAAAACGTCTACGATAACGCCCCTGCAAATACGGCGGGACTTATCCCCGGCGATCAGATAGCCGCCATCGATTTAAAGTCGGTCCCCGAGCTTGGCTTTATGGAAGCGGTCAACAGTATTTCCCGCGAGATCGGCGAAACCGTGGACCTGACGGTAATAAGAGGGGATAAGACCCTGACCCTTACCGTAACCTATTCCGAATTCGTGTCACAGACTGTTTTTTACAAGCTTCTGGAAAACGACTGCGGCTACGTCGAGATAACCTCCTTTAACGGCGAAACCCCTGCGCAGTTTAAGAAAGCCGTAAACGATCTTGTCTTAGAGGGAGCGACGTCTCTTATTTTCGACGTGCGAGGAAACGGCGGAGGTACGGTGGATTCGGTTACCGAAATGGTCGATTTCCTCTGCCCCGAGGGAACTATTATGACCGCGAAATATGCCGACGGAACTATCGAAACGGTGGCTACCTCGGATGCTTCCGAGATCGATCTGCCTATGGCGGTCTTAACCGATGAGACGACCGCCTCTGCCGCCGAGCTTTTTACCGCCTCGATAAGGGAATTCGGTAAGGGCGTATCGGTCGGCGCAAAAACCTACGGTAAGGGCGTTATGCAGGGAACCTACTATCTTTCCGACGGCTCCTCCGTAGTAATAACCATTGCGGAATTCTTTGTTCATAACGATGTTTCCTTTAACGAAACGGGTATTGAGCCGCAGGTCCCCGTGACCCTGACCGAGGAGCAGAGAGCGTATAGGCATCTGCGTCCTCTTACCGAGGATCCCGTTTTTATAGCCGCCGCTGAGCGGCTTGGTGAGAAATATGACTAAAAAGCTTGCTTTAAGGGTAATTTTTTGGGGTATTACTGTCGGTATAATGGTGATAGTATTCCTGAATTCGGCCAAGGACGCGACGCAGTCCTCCGAAATTTCAATGTCCTTTACCGAGCAGCTTTTTACGGTATTCGTCCCCGACTACGGTGCGATGGACGAGGCGAGCAAGCTTTCGCTCATAACCGAAATGCAGTTTTTTATAAGAAAATCTGCTCATTTTCTGTCGTATTTCGCTATGGGTCTGTTTTGTACCCTTGCCTATAATACTCATAAGCTGCGTCTTAGGAATAAATTTCTGTTTTCGGCGGCTACCTGCGTCTGTTTTTCGGTCTCTGACGAAATTCATCAGCTTTTCGTGCCGGGCCGTTCGGGAGAGATAAGAGACGTGCTTATCGATGCCGCAGGAGTATTACTTGCCGCCCTTACCGTAACCGCGATCATCTACCTTAGCAAAAGAAGAAAGGAGAAGAAGAATGAAAAAGGTCTCTGAACAGAGCAGAAATTCGCAGGATAACTATAAACGCGTCGGCCTTATAGCCTTCGGCGTCCTTGCAGGCATACTACTTCTATTCTTTTTCCTCTTTAAAATAGATTCGATCAAAAACGCGGTGATGACCGTTATTTCGGTGCTTCAGCCCATAATCATCGGATTTGTAATAGCATATCTCGCAAATCCGGTAATGAAATTTTTCGACAAATATCTCAAAAAGTTTTTCGTCGGCGCTTTAAAGTTTAAAAAGGTCGGATATAAAATATCCCGAATGGTGTCGATAATACTGGCGCTTGCGCTGTTTTTGTCGGTTATTGCCGTACTTGTATATCTGGTAGTGCCCGAACTTTATTCGAGCGTTATGTCCCTTATACATACCCTTCCCGACAGAATAGACGATGCTACCGTCTGGGTAAAAGACTTCTTCGAGCAGCATCCGCAGATATCCGAGTTCGCTACCTCCTTGCTCGATTACGAGAAGCAGTGGGTGCAGACCGACCTGCTCAGCTGGGCGACGGGATATGCGGGAACTATTGCTTCGGGAGTTATGAAAACCGCAAACTTTATCGTCGATCTGACCATCGGATTGGTCGTTGCGATATACCTTCTTTCAAGCAAAGAAACCTACAAGGCGCAGTTTAAAAAGGTCTTCTACGCAATAATGAGCCCAAACGCCGCGGAAGGGACCATAACCGTACTTAAGAAGAGTCACGAGGTCTTCGGCGGCTTCATAAGCGGCAAGCTTATAGATTCGCTTATTATCGGAATACTCTGCTTTATCGGAGTATCTCTTTTGGATATGCCCTTCGCAATACTCGTTTCGGTGATCATCGGAGTTACCAATGTGATCCCCGTTTTCGGCTCCTACATAGGCGCAATACCGAGCATCCTTCTTATAACGCTGGTCGACCCCCTTAAGGGACTCTATTTTACCATCTTCGTTATTCTGCTTCAGACCTTCGACGGAAATATTTTAGGACCTAAGATATTAGGCGATTCTACCGGCCTTTCCCCCTTCTGGGTGGTGTTTGCCATCGTTCTCGGCGGCGGATTTTTCGGCTTCGTGGGACTTCTTATCGGGGTACCCCTTTTCGCCGTTATCTACTATCTTATTAACGAGGCCGTCCGTTACCGCCTCGGAAAGAAAAAGCTTCCCATCGAGACCGAGGACTATGCTAAGATCGGAAAAATAGTACCGGCTCAGACCGAGACGGAAGAGGAAACGGAAAATCCGCAAGAGGAGGATCAGGAGACCGTGCGAAAGAAAGAACTTATTGAAAAAATGAATAGCCTCGTAGACAGTTTGAACACCCTGCAGCGTCAGCTCACTGCCTACCGCGAGGAAAATATTACCCTTAAGGCCGAGCTCGCCGAGCTTCACCGTCGCGCCGAAGAGGCCAAGGAAGCCGAGAGGATCGCTCCCGAAAAAGAGCCTCAAAACGGCTTTTCGGTAACCGAGCCCCTGGAAGAGGTTACCTTTGAAAACTCGATCGTTCGCGAGATGAAGCCCGTAGCCGCCGAAAGCGGAGCGCCTCTGCCCGAAAATGATAAGATGACCGAATACGCCGCTCTTGCTATCGGCTCTATCGTAAAGGAATCGGTGACCTACGTTGACTTTATTTCTTCCTCCTCTTCTCCCGATAAAAAGGAGCTTTTAAACCTTATAATGGGAAAGGGAGAGGTCGCCAAGAGCGAAATTTTCAGTATTTCCGAGGGAGACGCACCCGAGGAGACCAAGCGCGAGCTTATTGATACGAAACTAAATGAGACCGTCGACTACTTTAAAAGTGTTGCGGGACAAATATAATTTAGGGCAGGTATAAAACTATGGATAAAAAACGTGAAATTTCCGCCGAATATTTCTACAAATCCGCCGCCGCTATAGAAAGCCCCGAGGAGGCCGTAAACTTCTTCCGTTTTCTCTGTACCGAGAAGGAGGTTCAGCTTATGGCACAGCGTCTTTACGTGGCAAAGCTTCTTTCCGAAAACCGCGTATATACCGATATCGTAGCTAAAACGGGCGCAAGCTCCGCCACCGTAAGCCGAGTTAAGCGTGCGATGGCAAGCGATAAGGAATATTTCGAGCATCTGCTCTCTAAGGTCGATGAGTAATTATAATAATTTTTCTCCCTTTTACGATATCCTTACCTACGACGTAAATTATACTAAAAGGGCGAAATACCTTATGGATATTTTTAAAGAGAAGGATAAGATTCCTTCTCTTTTGCTCGATTTTGCCTGCGGTACGGGAAGCTTTTCGGTAGAGTTTTCTAAAATGGGTATCGACGTTATCGGCGTCGATATGTCGGAGGGTATGCTCTGCGAGGCGAGAGATAAAAACGAAGGTCTTGAAAAGCCCGTTTTATACCTCTGTCAGAAGGGGAGCGAGCTCGACCTTTACGGTACCGTCGACGGTGCCGTTTCCTGTCTCGATAGTCTGAGTCATATAACCGACTATACCGAATTTAAGGAGACTCTCAAGAAAATATCTCTTTTTTTAGAGCCCGAAAGACTCTTCGTTTTCGACCTCAATACCCCTTATAAGCATAGGGAAGTGCTGGGGAACCGCTTTTATAAAACCAAGAAAAAAGGGGTGACCTGCCTTTGGTCGAACCGCCTTACGGAGGACGGCCTTACGGTAGAAATAACCCTCGATATAACCTACAAGACCAGGCTTTTTAAAAAAGAAACGGTAAGTGAGATAATAACCGAACGGGCATATACCGACGAGGAATTAACCGTCGCTCTGAGTGATGCAGGCTTTGCTCTCGAAGCGGTATACGGCGAAAATACGTTTCTTCCCCCGAAGGAAGACTCCGAAAGAAACATCTACGTAGCAAGAAAGGTAAAATAATGGGAAAGCTTATAAGATGTATAACCTCCGACGGTCAGGTAATGGCTACCGCCGTCGATACCACCGATATCGTAAACCGCGCCGAGCAGATACATAAGACCTCGGCCGTCGTTACCGCCGCGCTTGGCCGCCTTCTTACCGCAGGCTCAATGATGGGCAATATGCTCAAAGGCAGAGACGACTCCATAACCCTCAGAGTAAACGGTGACGGCCCTACCGGCTCTCTTATCGTAGTGTCCGATTTTAACGGAGACGTCCGCGGCTATGTGCAAAATCCCGTGGTGGAGCTCCCCTTAAATGAAAAGGGCAAGCTTGACGTTGGCGGCGCCGTAGGTAAAAACGGCCTTTTATACGTCCTTAAGGATCTGGGCCTTAAGGAACCCTTCTCGGGCTCGGTGCCCCTCGTTTCGGGCGAGATAGCCGAGGATATAACCTCCTATTACGCTATGAGCGAGCAGATACCCACCGTTTGCGCCTTAGGTGTCCTCGTTAACCCCGACCTCAGTGTTAAGGCCGCCGGCGGATATATTATTCAGCTTCTCCCCGCCGCAAGCGACTCGACCATCGATAAGCTCGAAAAAAGCATTTCGGAGCTTCGCTCGGTCACCGCTATGCTTTCCGACGGTATGACCCCCGAGGATATCGTCCGCGCCGCCCTCAGCGGCTTTGAAGTGGAGGTTCTTTATACGCAGGATATCGAATATAAATGTAACTGCAGTAAAGAGCGTGTCGCCAAGGCCCTTGTAAGCTTGGGTAGGGAAGAACTCGAGGAAATGGCCGCCGAAAAAGAGGTCACCGAAGTAAGCTGTCACTTCTGTGATAAGGTTTATAAATTCAGCTCAAACGAGCTTAAAAAACTCGTTTAAAAAATTTTTTTAAAAAATTAAAAATAAGTGTTGACAAATCAAGGGTGCTGTGGTATTATAATATTCGCCGCTGGAAATCATAACGATATTGACGCGAGCAAAATGGGGGTATAGCTCAGCTGGAAGAGCATCTGCCTTACAAGCAGAGGGTCACAGGTTCGAGCCCTGTTGTCCCCACCATTTGGCCTGGTAGTTCAGCTGGTTAGAACGCTAGCCTGTCACGCTAGAGGTCGTGGGTTCGAGCCCCATCCAGGTCGCCATTTTTTGCCTCTGTAGCTCAGTTGGTAGAGCAGAGGACTGAAAATCCTCGTGTCATTGGTTCGATTCCGATCGGAGGCACCATTTGCGGATTTAGCTCATCTGGTAGAGCGCCACCTTGCCAAGGTGGAGGTAGCGAGTTCGAGCCTCGTAATCCGCTCCAAAAGGACGCTTAAAACTCCTTTAAGCGTCCTTTATTCAACTGAATAAGGCACCATAGCCAAGTGGTAAGGCAGAGGTCTGCAAAACCTTTATGCCCCGGTTCAAATCCGGGTGGTGCCTCCAAAGCCCCAAGGACGATAAGTTCTTGGGGCTTAGTTCTTACCTATTACCTCTTCACTCTTACCTAAAAAGTCCCTGGGGCTTTGGGAAGTAATAAGTAATAGGTAAGAGGTAATAAGTATTGCGGCTCCACCGTTTTTATGCTATAATGCAATTAAGGCGGTGATGATATGAGTGAAACAAAGAATTGGAGATTCTGTGTTGTTGGTAATATTATCGCACAGCACATTGACGATGATGGAAAACTTTTATATGGCAGTAAAGCTTTTTCTGGCGGAACAAAAG
>CASFDQ010000020.1 GCA_949293385.1 uncultured bacterium
AAGGATTGAGCCGCCGAAAAATTCGGCCTTTCTTTTATATTTTGTTCCGAAAATACTACCTATTTTAACCCCTGTTGCAGAAATAACGAAGGTTATCGCGCCGATGAGCAGAACCGATAATATAATATTGAGTTTATAAAAAGCAAAGGTAACTCCTACAGCCAAGGCATCGATAGAAGTAGCTACCGCCATCATAAGCATTACCGCAAAGCCCAGAGAAGCAGAATCTTTATCGCAGGAGTCGGCTTCAAGCGACTCCTTTATCATATTGGCGCCGATGATGGCAAGCAGAACAAAAGCGACGTAGTGATCGAACTGCTGTATATAAGAGCTGAAGGAGGTTCCGAGGAGATAGCCAAACAGGGGCATTAAGGCCTGAAAGCCGCCGAACCATACGCCTACTATTAAATAATGCCTGATCGTAAGCTTTCCGAGAGCAAGACCCTTACATATAGATACGGCAAAGGCGTCCATGGCGAGACCTACGGCGATCGAGATTATTTCGATTATTCCCAAAAAAAAATCCCTCTCCTTATAAAACTTTATATATTATAACATACTTAATTTATATTTCAACATAAAACTTGATTTTGAAAATTAAAGTGGTAAAATATGATACGGTATACATTATATAATATAAGGAATGATAATATGTCAGGCGTTCTTGTAAATACGGTTGCCGTAATAGTCGGTTCTCTGCTCGGTCTTCTTTTTAAAAAGGGAATATCTGAGCGACTGAACAAAGCGGTTATGACCGGAATCGGTCTTTGCACTATATATATAGGTATAGACGGAATGATCGGTAAGACCAATCCCCTTGTTGCGGTGGTATCTATGGTGGTCGGCGCGATAATAGGAACTCTTATCGATATAGACCGCCGTCTTTCGGGACTCGGTAACAAAATTTCCTCTCTGCTAAGTAAGGGCTCGGACGGAAATAAGTTTACAGAGGGCTTCGTTTCGGCCTCTCTTCTCTTCTGCGTCGGGGCTATGGCCATAATGGGCTCTATCTCGGCAGGTCTTACGGGGGATAACACCACCCTTTACACAAAATCGATATTAGACTTTACCGCCGCCATAATGTTCGGCTCGGCCTTCGGAATAGGAACTGTATTTTCCTTCATCCCGCTTACTATCTATCAAGGGGCTATCGCTCTTTGTGCAGGCTTTTTGGAGCCTGTGCTGTCTGAGGGGGCTATAGGCGCCATAACCTGCGTCGGCTCGGTCATTATTATGGGGCTCGGTCTTAATATTGCGGGAATTGCGAAAATAGAGGTCGCCAACTACCTCCCCGCAATACTTCTCTCCCCCTTCGTATATTACTTATTCAAATATATTCCGGTTTAGAAAGGAAAAGAGCAATGGCTTTTGAAAGAAGGATATCTGTAGGCGCGCACGATATAGACATAAACTGTAACGCGACGCCTTCCGCCATACTGAGATTTTTACAGGATACGGTCGACGAAAATATGCGGGTATGCGGCCCCTCTTATCAGCAGCTTATGAGTGAAAAGAAAAGCTTTATCGTAAGCCGCACCGCTTTGGAGGTCTTCCGTCCCTTAAAGGAATACGAGCCTCTTTCGGTCTTTACCTGGGCAACGCCGGGCAAAGCGGTCACCTTCCCGAGAAGCTTTGAGATAAAGAGCGGAGAGGATACCGTTCTTCGCTGTCAGATGATGTGGGCTCTTATAGACCTCGAAAGCCGCTCTTTTATAAAGGGAAGCGATTTCAGCGTCGAGAGCTACGGTACGGGCGAGATCATCGAGCTCTCTGCCCAGACCCGTTTTAGACTTTCTCCCGATATCAATTTAAAAAAGGTTGGAGAAAAAAGGGTCATGTATTCAGATATCGACAAAAACCGTCATATGAACAATACCCGCTATTTCGATATGCTTTTCGATTACGTCCCCGACAGAGAAAGGCTCTGGATGTCCTCCTGTCAGATGAACTATATAAGCGAGGCGCCTTACGGAGAAAGCATCGAAATATTTATGAGCGACGCATTTACCGAAGGGGATGAAACGGTATACTTCTTTAAAACGGCCGTAAACGGAAAAGACGGTATTACGGCGAGAATGGGGGTAAAAAATGTCGACGGTAAGAAATAAAAATCTTCTCGGTACTGCGCAGTTAATGCTTGCGGCTTTTATCTGGGGCAGTGCCTTCGTGGCTCAGTCGGCAGGAATGGAGCATATCGGTCCGTTCACCTTTGCAACGGTCAGATTTTTTCTCGGCGGAATCGTACTGCTGCCTCTTATTTTTATAAGAGACCGCTTCGCCAAAAAGCATCCCGCTTATATGCCGAACCCGAAGGGCGGATTTAAAAAGCTTCTTATTTCGGGAATAATATGCGGTATTCTTTTGACGGTCGCTTCAAATCTTCAGCAGATCGGTCTGCTTTATACCACCGTCGGAAAAGCAGGCTTCATTACTACCCTTTACGTAATTCTTGTTCCCGTCTGCGGTCTTTTCTTTAAGGACAGACCTTCGATAAACGTATGGATAGCCGTAGTTATCGCAACGATAGGACTTTATCTTCTTTGCATAACCGAAGGTTTTACGCTCTCCCTCGGTGACGGGCTTGTGCTTCTTTGTGCGATGGTTTATACGGCTCATATCGTAGTCATCGGAAAGGTTTCGCCCGACCTTGACCCGATAAAGCTATCCTGTATTCAGTTTTTAACAGTCGGCGCAGTTACCCTTATCCCCGCGCTTATCTTCGAGACGGTAAACGTTATCGAGATAGCAAAAGCCTGGCTTCCCATAGCCTACGCAGGAATACTTTCAAGCGGAGTCGCCTTTACCCTTCAGGTCGTTGCCCAAAAGCACACCGACACCACCATCGCCGCCATAACTATGAGCTTCGAATCGGTTTTTGCGGTTCTTTCAGGCGCGATAGTCCTGAGGCAGATCCCAACCCTCAGAGAGGGTATCGGCTGCGTAGTAATGTTCGCCGCAATAATCTTAGCACAGCTCCCTCCCATTAAGCGCAAAAAACACATTTAAAGGAGACCTTATGAAAACTAAGCTTTCGGGACGTTTTTGGTGCGCCGTCACCCTCTTCAGCCTTATAGGGCAGGTTGCCTGGGTAGTCGAGAATATGTATTTTAACGTATTCATATATAAGATGTTCTCGGCATCGGCCGCGGATATATCCTTAATGGTTGCCGCTTCGGCGGTTACCGCAACCCTTACCACAGTATTTATCGGCGCTCTTTCGGATAAGATAGGAAAACGCAAGCTCTTTATATGCTCGGGCTATATACTTTGGGGAATTTCCATTCTCTCCTTCGCTTTCCTTCGCATTGACGTTATAAACAAGCTTTTCCCTATGGCAGCAAACGCCGCGGCGGTAGGAGTCAGCCTCGTTATAATATTCGACTGCATTATGACCTTCTTCGGCTCTACCGCAAACGATGCCGCATTTAACGCCTGGCTTACCGATTCGGTAGAGTCGGAGAGCCGCGGAGCAGTCGAAGGAATAAACGCTATGATGCCGCTTGTAGCGATACTCGTGGTTTTCGGAAGCTTTATGTTCTTCGACCTTGAGCAAGCCTCAAGTTGGATAATTATTTTCACGGCTATCGGAGCGGTCGTTCTTATTATAGGGATACTCGGAATCTTCCTTATAAAGGAAAAAAGAGTCGAGCCTGCAAAAGAGGGATATTTCCGCTGTATCTTTCACGGCTTTATGCCGAAGACCGTAAAGCAAAATCCCCTTCTTTATATAGTTCTTTCGGCCTTTGCGGTATTTAATATCTCAATTCAGATATTTATGCCCTACCTTATTATATATTACGAGAAAAGCCTTATGATGAGCGATTACGTTATCATAATGGCTCCCGCTATTATTTTAGCCTCGGTATTTACGGCGGTATGGGGCAAGATCTACGATAAAAAAGACTTTAAGTTTTCCTGCACGGTATCTATTCTTCTTTTAGCGGCAGGATACCTTCTGCTTTTCTTCACAAAGACCCGTCTGCCCGTATTTATCGGCTCCCTTCTTATGATGTGCGGATATCTTTCGGGAATGGCCGATTTCGGCGCTATGATAAGGGATAACATCCCCGAAAACAAGGCAGGAATGTTCCAAGGTCTCAGGATCTTCTCTCAGGTGCTTATTCCCGGAACCATCGGACCCTTTATCGGCGCGGCGGTGCTTAGCGGAGCCGAAACGGTTATGGGAAACGACGGAACACAGTCCTTCCTGCCGAACGCAAATATCTTTTTAGCGGCGCTTTTAGTTCTTCTTCCTTTAGCTCTTATTCTGTTTTTCCTCTATAAATCGATAAAGCCCCGCACCACCGAGCTTTACACCCCTTTTGAGGAAAACAAGGAAGATGTTCCCTTTTCCGATCATCCGAGACCGCAGCTCAGACGCGATTCTTTTATCTGCCTTAACGGAGAATGGGAGCTTAGCGTTATACGAAAGGGAAGGGGCCTTGTAGCCGAGTCTCTTAAGGTTAAAGTCCCCTACCCCGTCGGTTCCCGTCTTTCGGGAATAGACTTCCCCGTAAAGAAAAACGATACCCTCGAATACAGCAGGTTTTTCAGCTACCGAAAAAACACAGGCAAAAAGCTTTTTCTTCATTTCGGGGCGGTAGATCAGACCTGCTCGGTTTTCGTTAACGATAAAAAGGTCGGAGAGCATATCGGCGGATATCTCCCCTTCTCCTTCGATATAACCGAATTTTCAGTCGACGGAGACAACCTTATAACCGTTTTATCCGAGGACAGGCTCGACACCGACCTCGGCTACGGAAAGCAGACCTTTAAAAGAGGCGGTATGTGGTACACCCCCATCAGCGGAATATGGCAGACGGTCTGGCTTGAGGAGGTTCCCGAAAAGTATATTGAAGATATCAGGCTTACCCCCGACCTTAAGGGGGTAGATATTGAGGTTTTCGGCGGAGAAGAGGAAAAAACGGTTATCTTTGAGGGAAAGGAATATTCCTTCAGGGGCGATCTTTTCAGACTCGAGGTCAAAGACCCCAAATACTGGACCCCCGAGAATCCGAAGCTTTACGACCTTACGGTTATTTCTGGCGAGGACAGAATAGAGACTTATTTTGCGCTGAGAACGGTACAAATAAAAGAAGACAAAATACTTTTAAACGGGAAGCCCTGCTTCTTCCACGGGCTTCTCGACCAAGGATATTTCAGCGACGGCATCTATCTCCCCGCTACCTCCGAGGGCTTTAAAACCGATATACTTAAGATGAAGGAGCTCGGCTTCAATATGCTGAGAAAGCATATTAAGATCGAACCCGAAATATTCTATTATTACTGTGACAAATACGGAATGATAGTATTTCAGGACTTTGTAAACAGCGGAAGGTATAGCTTCCTTATAGATACCGCCCTGCCGACCGTAGGACTCAGAAAGGGTATTTCCCATAAAGCCTCGAAAAAAAGAAGAGAAGCTTTTATAAGGGACGGAGAGGAAACGGTAAGGCAGCTTTATAATCATCCCTGCGTTTGCTGTTACACGATATTTAACGAGGGCTGGGGGCAGTTTGACGCGGCGGATATGTACGAGCATTTCAGAGTCTTAGACAAAAGCCGCGTTTGGGACGCTACCTCGGGCTGGTTTCAGACGGGAAAAAGCGACGTCTTAAGCGAGCATATATATTTTAAGCCGATAAAGCTTAAAAACGACGGCCGACCCCTTATTCTTTCGGAGTTCGGCGGATATTCTTTAAAGGTCGAGGGTCACTCCTTTAACCTTGATAAAAACTACGGCTACAAGACCTTTAAAAACGAGGCCGAGCTGTCAACAGGACTTAAGGAGCTTTATTTCGGCCAGGTCATCCCCGCCATAAGGGAGCAGGGACTCGCAGGGGCGGTCCTTACTCAGGTCAGCGACGTCGAGGACGAGACCAACGGACTTCTTACCTATGACCGACAGGTTTTGAAGGTCGGTGCTGAAGAAATGAAGGTCATTTCCGACAGTCTTTACGCAGAGTACGACGCATACTGTAAAAAATCTTGACATCGGGAAGTCCTCGGGAATATAATTACTGTATTATTAAATTTTAAGAGATGATTTTATGGATTATAAGCGCATTTTAACCGTTCAGGACGCCTCCTGCGTAGGACAGTGCTCCATGACGGTGGCATTGCCGATAATATCGGCCTGCGGAATAGAGACGGCGGTCATCCCCTCGGCCGTTCTTTCAACCCACACCGCTTTCGGAAGCTTTACCTTCCGTGACCTTACCGAAGAGATCCCGAAGATCAAAGAGGTATGGAATAAGGAAGATATCAAGTTTTCGGCCGTTTATACGGGATATCTCGGAAACAAGGCTCAGGTCGGCTGCGTTAAGGATATTATGAACGAGTGCCTGACGGACGACGGACTAAAAATAGTCGACCCCGCTATGGCCGACGGCGGTAAGCTTTACCACGGCTTTGACGGCGGTTACGTTCAGGCTATGAAGGAGCTTTGCAAAGCGGCCGACTTTATTCTTCCCAATATTACCGAGGCCTGCTTTTTAACCGACACGGAATATAAGACCGAGTACGAACGCACATATATCGAGACTCTCGTAAGGGAGATCAGAAAATTCTTCGGTGGTACGGTCATTCTTACCGGCGCGGCGCTAAGCGAGGGTAAGACGGGAGTTGCGGTATGTGAAAAGGATGATATCCGTTTTTACGAGCACGAAAAGATCTCACGCGGCTGTCACGGTACGGGAGACGTTTACGCTTCGGTATTCACGGGAGCTCTCATCCGCGGAAAGACCCCCTTTGAGGCGGCAACGATTGCGGCCGATTTTACCTATGAATGTATTAAATATACAAGTCCCGACAAGGAGCATTGGTACGGAGTTAAATTCGAACCCCTCCTCGGCAAGCTTATTGAAATGCTGAAATAAACAAAAAAGAGAATGTTATTCAAAACGTTCACATTCTCTTTTTTTATTTAGTTTAATTTTGCGGTTTGAAGCTACAAGGGGGAGAATTTTTGTCGAGGGCTTTAAAGGTATAGCCGTTTCGAAGGCAATATTCGATTATTGCAGGGACGGCCTCGACGGTCTGATTCTTTATATCGTGCATAAGGACGACCGAGATATTTTTCTTTGATATCTGCTCTATGGTGCTTTCTATTATGCGCTGAGTATCGCCGTATCGGGAGTCGTTACAGTCGACGTTCCAGTCGAAATAAACGTAGCCCATATCTTTCATTTCCTTTGAAAGCAGGGTCATTATTCCCTTTTTCTGCTTCTTGCTTATAAGGTTATTGGTGCCGCCGGGGAAACGGAATATTTCGGCTCGTTTTCCGGTCTCGGCTTCTATGGTCTTCTGAATCTTTTCAAAATCGGCAAGGTAGCTTTCCTTACTCTTATATATCTCCCATTTATGACTCGAGGTATGAACGCCGATGGTATGTCCCCTCTTATGGGCCTCGCCGATAAGGTATTTATAGCCCGAAAACTGATTAGTCACGAAGAAGGTCGCCTTTACGTCGTAGCGGTCGAGGTAGCCGAGAAGCTTTTCGGTATAGGCACCGGGGCCGTCGTCAAAGGTTAAATATACCGTCTTGCCGTTTTTTGGCACCGGAGCGAAATCCTCGGCCGAAAGGCCGCTGTACACAACTACCTTGCGTATTCTTTTAGCACTGTTTCCCGAGTCATCGGTAACGGTATACTCGCGTAGGTAGGTTCCGTTTTTAGAGGTATCGACCTCGCCGCTTACCTTGACAAGTGAAGTAAGGTTGCCGTCCATATTGTCGGTGGCGGTATAGCCCGGCTCCTTAAAGGCCGAGCCCACCTTTATATACATTACCGAATAGCCCTTAAGGGTAATAGTCGGCTGAAGCCCGTCGTTTAAAACGATATTTACCGAGTGAGTCGTCTTGTTTCCCGAGGAGTCGGAAACGGTCAGGATAAGCTCGTTGCCTTTAAGGCTCTTTTCGACCTTTTCGGTAACATCACCGTCGTAGTTGTCAGAGGCGGTAACCTTAATCTTAACGTCCTCTAAGGTAGGTGCCTTCCCCTTATACTCAAAGTCGATCTCCTCTTTATCTACGGTTATTGTCGGAGAGGAGGTATCCTTTACCGAGACTATTCTTTCTACCCTATCCTCCTTGCCGAAAAAGCTCGATTTATAGGTTATAGCATAGTCGCCGAGCCTGCTCGTATCTACTGTACCCGAAACCTCGGTTTCGGGGGTAAAGGGTAAAAACAGCATACCCGCCTTAGCCTCAAAGCCACTGTCGTTATATTCGGAAAAGACCTCCACGGTCTCGTTCTTCGAGCCCTTCAGCACGATCCTCGTATCGGCAGAAAGTACGAACAGCAAACAAACGGCCGCAACTACTGCTACCGAGGATAATATAATTAAAAGTTTTAAATGTTTTCTTAAAAACTCACGCATTATTGTCACCGATAAAAAGATACCACAATTTTTGACTTATTTCAACTACAAATATATTAAAATAAGTTAACAAATATTTACAGCAAATAAAAACTGCCTCACGGTTATGCGTGAAACAGTTTTTTCATTACCGCTTTGGTATAGGCGCCGAGGCCTATAAGCTTTATATAGAGCTTTCGTCTTGTTTTCGATTTCGTCCAGCGTTTTTTATATCGCTGATATCTTTTCGAGGAGCACGAGACGGTCTTACCCTTTCGGATATATCCCGAAAGCGAGGCTATTATCTGCGTCTCCTTTATACCCTCCTCACGGACGGTCTGAAAATCGCCCATAAGGACGTAGCTTCCGTCCTCACCTTTATCGACGATTCGGTGAAGCACGAAGGAGCCGCTTTCTCTTTTATAAAGGATAACGTCTCCCACATCTGCGCCGCCGGAATATGAGGTCAGTATTATTGCATCCCGAAAATTTTTGACCATAGGACGCATACTGTTTCCCCTGGCGGTTATTATTACGTCTTTTCCGTCACCTAAAAGGTCGGTTATCAGAGGGACCAGCTCCTTCATAGGATAGCCGACAAGCTTTTTTATACTATCCATACTAATCGAGCATATCCCTTTCCTTCAGTTTTTGGATAAAGGCCGAAACGTCGCGTCTTGCGGTATCCGCGTCTACGTCATAGGACGAAAGCAGGATATCGGCAAGCTCTTTTTCACTGCGTTCTTCGAAAAGCGCCGTAAAAAGCAGCTCGGCGGAGGGGTTTAAAAGCATAGCGGAACGGAGGTCGACGGTACTGCCGCCGACCTCTATTATAAACCTGTCTTTTCCTATGGAAACTGCTGTAAATCCATTTTTAAGCTTCATTTATTATTTTACGGGAGAAATACTGAACTCGAAGTAGATCTCCTTTTCCTTTAAGCGATATTTTTCCTCCAGCTTAGGTCCGCAGGAGTTAGAGCCGAGGCCCGAATCCTTATAGTCGATACGAAGGTGAACGAGTCCGTCAGACTTAAGCTCGTCGGTATGCTGAGCTTCGTCGAGCATATAGGCGTTATAGTTTGATACGTTTGCATCAAAGCATTTGCCCTCAAAGGTCATATCGCCGATGGTAAGGAGCTTGGTATTATAGTGGTTGCCGTGCTCCTGAGGACGTACGTAGTTTACGTATTCCTTATCGGCATCGGAGGTATACATACCCATAAGAGCGCCGTGATGAGCGTCGTTGTAGCTCTCGGTGGGGCCGTAGCCGTAGTAGGTAAATTCCTTACTGTCGGCGGGTAGAAGGAACTCGAAACCGAGTCTCGGGAGCCAGTAAACGTCCTGACGAACGCGGCCGCCGAGGGCGTATTCGATCTTTCCGTTACCCTTTACGGTTATATCGAGCTTATAGTTGAAGTAAGGCATACGGGAGATACCCGAAAGGGCTCCGTCTACGGTTATATGGTTGCCCGAAAGGGTACAGGAATAGACCTTCGAGAAGGGACGGTTAAGGTCCTCACCCTGCCAGATATTAACGTTGCCCCAATATACTCTTACGTTGCGCTCGTTATCGGTGGGGGCACGCCAGGTAGTAAGCTCGGTCTTTCCGGCGAGATTTTCGCGGCCGTTTACCTTAATGGAAGTAAAGTTTCCGTAATGCTTAGAGAAGATATATTCGAAGCCGCTTCCGACTATCTTAATATCGTACTCCCCTTCCTCGAAGGTGACAGTTCCCTCAGCCGCATCCTCGGTCACGGGGGTCATAGCAAGCTCGTGCTGCGTTCTTGCGACCTCCTTGCCGTCCTTAGTAAGGCGGCAGGTAAGGTATGCGCCGAGCTTACCGCAAAGCTCGGGAATATCAAGGGTAATTTCCTTAGTCTCGTGGGGAGCTACGGCCAGCTTTTCGGTCTTTTCGGAAACGACCTTTCCGTCAAGCTCGACAGAGTAAACGAAGTCGTATTCACACAGGCAGGTAAAGTCAAGACGGTTTTTAACGGTCAGGACGTTGCCCTCTAAAGCGGTCTTCATAGGCTGATAAGCGGCCTTGACCTCCAAGGAGCCTGCCTTTAAGGAGCGGTCGGAGAACACCATACCGTCGCAGCAGAAGTTTCCGTCGTGGGTAAGCTCGCCCTTAAAATCGCCGCCGTACTTCTGTACTCCGTCGACGATAACGGTATGATCGGCCCATTCCCAGACACATCCGCCGATAAGTTTATCGTAGGAGTCGATAAGCTCGTTATAATCCCATACGTCTCCGGGTCCGTTACCCATTGCGTGGGCATACTCACAGAGGAATACGGGCATATTTATCTTTTCATCCTTGGCAAAGCCTTCGAGGTTTTCGAGAGAGGGGTACATTCTCGAATAAACGTCGGCAGAATATATCTCGCCCTTACGGGAAGCGTCTTCACAGTGCACAAGGCGGCTGTCCTTAAGGCTTCTCAGGAAGGCTACCATTGCCTTATGGTTGGGTCCGTGACCCGATTCGTTACCGGTAGACCACATAATAACCGAAGGATGGTTACGGTCGCGGTATACGGCACGCTCCATACGCTCAACGTGCTCCTTCTTCCAATCGGGCTTTGTGCAGGGCCAGTCGGAGCTTTCTACGTCGTAAGCATAAGGAATATCCGAGCGTCTTCTGACCGTACCGTGGGTCTCGATGTCGGTCTCTAAAACTACGTAGAAGCCGAGGCGGTTACAGAGATTTAAGAAATAAGGGGTAGGCGGATAGTGAGAGGTTCGGATGCAGTTGATGTTAAGCTCCTTCATAAGGCGAAGCTCTTTTTCAAGCTCCTCATTGGTCTCACACCAGCCGTTGGTCGGATGTGTGTCGTGGTGATTTACTCCGTGAAGCTTAACCGAAACTCCGTTTATAAGAAGCTCGTAGGTGTTCGAGACCTCAATGGTTCTGAATCCCGTCTCGATCTCGATGACCTCGCCGTCCTTTTCGAGCTTTACGGTATAGAGGTAGGGCTTTTCCGCGTTCCAGAGAACGGGATCTTCTACCTTGATATCGGTCTCCTTGCCGCAGGCCTTTCCGATCTCCTTGCCCTCCATATCGTAAAGGGTAACGTCGGCTTCGGCGTCGGCAGTAACGGTTACCTTGCCATCCCCGGACACAACGTATGCGTCAACGATATGACCCACGGGACGCTGAAGAATATAAGTATCGCGGAAAATACCGTTCATTCTGAAGAAATCCTGATCCTCGAGGTAGCTTCCGCAGCACCACTTAAGAACCTTTACGCGAAGGGTGTTTTTACCTTCCTTTACGAAGGGGGTAATATCAAATTCAGCCTGAAGATGCGAGCCCTGAGTAAAGCCTACGTACTCTCCGTTTATATAAACGAAGCCACAGGAGGAAACGCCCTCTAAAACGTAGTAGACCTTTCCCCAGAGAGATTTAATTTCGAAGTCCTTTTCGTAAACGCCGCAGGGGTTATCGTCGGGAACGAAGGGAGGGTCGAAAGGATAAGGATAATTTATGTTAGAATAGTTGGGGTTTTCATAACCGAGGGTCTGCCAGCAGGAGGGTACGGCTATGGTATCCCACTTTTCGATATTATCAGTATAGTCGATATCGCGGGTAAAGTAGGCAAAGCGCCAATCGTTTCCGTTCAGCAGCATATATTCGCTTTTTCCCTTAGGGATATAATAGGCGCGCTGAGGCAGGCGATTTTCGCTTGTTTTAAGAATGTTTTCATAAATTCTCATATTTTTATCTCCTCTCGGAAAGGTATTCGTATGAATTATACAATAAAACTAAATTTTTATCAAGCGGATAAATCCAATTTCAGCCATATTTTTTATTTTTCGGTATTATTTTGATATTTTGACCAATAAAGCAAAAAAACGGAGCTGAAGGCTCCGTTTTGTAGTTAAGAAAGATTTCCGTATTTATCGCAGGTAAGAGTCAAGGTAAAGCTCTTTGTGTCGGTCGTTATAAAGAGAACCTTCTTTTTAAAGGTGGCGTTACCGATCGCCTTATTTGCGGATTTTGAGGTAGACGCAGAGTCTAAAGACCAACTGCTGTCGTAAATATTATAGCTGTATTTTGCAAGAGTGCAGACCGAGCTGACACCTTCTACAACGTCATACTGTCCCCTTAAGTAAAAAAGAGTATCCGAAACCGAAAACGACCGTATCACCCGAGTGATACGGTCGCTTTTTATTTCCCGACAAAATTAAAATCAAAGGTTATAACGCAGCGGTAGGTTGGATCGATGCATCTTGCAATGTCCTCGATCTGCCGTTTTATATCCTGCTTTTCCTTCTCCATTCCGACGGGGAGAAGGACGTCGAAAATAAGATTGGTTCTCTCGTCGCTTTTCGGGGTCATTCTGAAATCGTGAATGGAAAGCTCGGGATGAATTATCTTTATTTTTTCGGCTATGACCGACCTTGCGGTATTAAGCTTTTCGTTGTCGGTCTCGACGGGGTCCATGTGAATGGTAAGAAGTATTCCCGTCCTTTCAAAAACCTGCTTTTCGCAAATGTCTATCTGCTCGTGACACCTTACTATATCGGTCGAAGCGGGAACCTCAACGTGGACCGAAGCGAAGCAGCGTCCGGGGCCGTAGTTGTGGGCCAGCAAATCGTGAACCCCTAAA
The DNA here is from genome assembly GCA_949293385.1 of uncultured bacterium. Taxonomy (GTDB): domain Bacteria; phylum Bacillota; class Clostridia; order Oscillospirales; family Acutalibacteraceae; genus SFWF01. Next base: position 12,972 of record CASFDQ010000020.1, read on the forward strand.
AAGCCCTCGAAGCTCATTATTTCGCTTTCGATGCTGCTTGCGGTCTCCTCGCTTATCGGCTGACCGAGCAGGGGATCGATAGTGTCCTTCGCCGTCTTGATGCCCGAAAAGAGTATGTATACCGAGACGATAAGTCCGATATATGCGTCGATATTTATTCCCCATATCATCATAACTACGACCGAAATAAGAATTGCGGTGGTCGAAAGAGTGTCGTTAAGACTGTCGAGAGCGGTGGCCTTAAGCGGAGCGGAATCGATAGCCTTTCCGACCCTTCGGTTAAAGAAAAACATCCAAAGCTTTGTAAGAACAGATATCGAAAGAATTATAACCGATAAATACCCGAGCTTCGGCGCGACGGGGTGAATTATCTTTTCTACCGAGCTCTTTAAAAGCTCGAAGCCCATTATCATTATAAGCCCCGAAACGATAAGAGCCGAAATGTATTCAAACCGTCCGTGTCCGTAAGGGTGATCGGGGTCGGCGGGCTTACTTGCCAGCTTAAAGCCTAATATCGTCACAAGGGAGGAGCCCATATCCGAAAGATTGTTAAAGGCGTCGGCGAGTATGGAGATAGAGGAGGAAAGAAGTCCCGCCGTAAATTTTACCGCAAATAAAAACAGGTTACATATAATTCCTACGGCACCCGCAAAGGTGCCGCATTTTTTTCGGTAATTAGCAGTTCCCGATTCTTCCTTTACAAAAAGCTTGAGAAGAAGTCCCGTCATTACAGCTTGCTCCCTTTAGCGCCCTTAGCCCCGAAGGAAACTCCCGAAAGTATGTTGGTGTCGATGGTAAAGGTGAGGTTTTCGCGGTTACGGCTTCTTCTGAAGGCGAGGGAGATAAGCTTGTCGATAAGCTTACCGTAGGGAAGATCGGTCTTCTCCCAAAGATAGAAGGAGAGAGAACCGGGAATAGTGTTTATCTCGTTAACGTAGACCTTGTCTAATTCAGTATCGATAATAAAGTCGATCCTGACTACTCCTGCGCCGCCGAGCGCTCTGAATACCCTACATGCAAGGTCTCTTATCTCGTTCGATTTTTCCTCGCTTATATCGGCAGGGATCTTACGGGACAGGGAAGCCATACCCTTAGCGTTACCCGAGCTCTTCCCACCGCCCATATACTTATCCTCGTAGGAAAGGATCTCGTCGTTCATAAAGGGCTCTTCACAAACCGATGCCATACATTCGTCGGTATCGCCTACCACCGAGCAGTTGATCTCGCGTATTGCGGTTACCGCGTGCTCAATAAGAACCTTATCCGAAAAGGACACCGCAAGCTCGATAGCGTCAATAAGAGCGGCTCTGTCCTTGGCCTTGGATATTCCGACCGAGGAGCCGAGGTTTACCGGCTTTACTATCATAGGATAGCCGATCTCTTTTTCGGCACTTTCTATGATAGCCTCCTTGTTTTCGGCATACTCTCTTGCATAGAAGCATTTACAGTCGAGTACGGGAAGCCCCGCCGCCTGCATAACGTACTTAAATACCGCTTTATCCATTCCGACGGCAGAAGACAGTAGGTCACAGCCGACGTAGGGGAGCCCCAAAAACTCTAAATAGCCCTGAAGGGTTCCGTCCTCGCAGTTTGTACCGTGAACAACGGGGAAGGCAACGTTAATAACGATATCCTCCTTCTTTTTAAACATCTTCTGACGTAAAAAATGAAGAACGACGTCGCCCCCCGATTTTATCATCGTAACCGGCTCGCTCTCGGCAATAAGAGTCTTCATATCGCGGAAGGGCTCTATTTCGAGCATCTTGTCGCTGGTGTACATTTCGCCGCTTTTGGTAACGTAGATGGGTAAAACGTCGTATTTAACCCTGTTTACCGCACGCATAGCCTGCACGGCCGAAATAATAGATACCTCGTGCTCAACCGAGCGGCATCCGAATATAAACGCAACTGTTGTTTTCATAATGTATCCACCTTATTTCAAATAGTTATCGGGCAGGTCGTTTTCCAGCAGTACGACGCTGTTCTCGTCCGCAAAGCCTGAATATATCTCCATAGCCTCTTTAAAGGAAGCGGCTATAAACATATTTTCCTCATTGAATTCGGTCTCGCGTACTCCGTCGACAAGAGGCTCACTGCGCTTGATACCGACGAAGATCATCTTGTCGCAGACCTTTGCCGCCGCTGTACCGAGAGCCTTATTATATTCGTATTCCTTATCACCAAGCTCAACGAGACCGGGGGTAATAATGACCTTCTGCATACCCTCGAAGGAGCCGAGTACGTTTACCGCCTCTAAGCAACCCTCGGGATTTGCGTTATACGCGTCGTCGATAAGAAGAGAGCCTTTTATGGAAGACTTCATCTCAAGTCGGTGCTCAGTAGGTGTAAGTCTTGATATAGCGAAGGCGATATCCTTGGCCGAAACGCCCATACCGTAGGCAAGTCCTGCCGCGCCGACGATATTTAAAACGTTGTGACGGCCTAAAAGCTTCGTTGTGACCGAGACCCTTTCATCCCCTAAAACAAGGTCGAAGGAGGCGCCGCCTCTGCCGCCCTTTACGTTTTCGGCCCTATACCTAAAGCCGCCGTCGTTTCCGTAAAGAATGACCGAGCCGTCGGCCTTTTCGCGGATAACGGAGTTGTCGCCGTTAGCGTAGACCTCCCCGCCCCTTGCGGTTACGGCGTCGTATAGCTCAAACTTGGTCTTAAATACGTTATCTATACTTTTAAAGGTTTCTAAATGCTGAGGGCCCACCGAGGTTATAAGTCCCGTATCGGGATGAACGATGTCGCAGATCTCCTTAATATCGCCGACCTTCTTTGCCCCCATCTCACAAACGAAGATCTCGGTATCGGCCCGCATCCTTTCGCGAATAGTTCTGACAACGCCCATAGGGGTATTAAAGCTTTCGGGGGTACAGAGAACGTTGTATTTTTCGCTGAGTATTCGGGTTAAAATATACTTAGTTCCCGTCTTTCCGTAGGAGCCGGTTATTCCGACCACCTTTAGGTCGCAAACGCTTTTTAGTATCTTTTTAGCGTCGTTTATATAGTGCCTTGCGACAAGCTTTTCGACGGGTTTTAGCGCGAATAAAGAAATAAGGCATAAAAGCTCGGGGAAGAGCGACAGCAGGATAAGCACCACGGTGCAGACCGTTCCAAGAGTACCCTTTATAAGACTTCCGCAAAGACCTAAAGCCAAAAGCACCGCTCCCGAGAAAAGGAACATACGCTTAATCCTTGCCGTAAAAACCAGCTTCTTTATGGAGTTCGAATTGTCCGAAGCTCCGCGCCAACCGAAGAAAAGGGCGCAGGCGGCAAAAAGGGTAAGGCTGTTACTTAGTATATCGCCCGAAAGGGCCACCGCCCATATAAGAAGACCTAACATAATAAGCCTTATTATAAGGAATATCGGTTTTATATCCGACCGTATCCAGCCGAAATATCTTTTCGCAAAATAGGAGTTTTGCTGAAGCATCTGATACTGCCTTATAAGGGACATTATCCCCGAAACGGCAAGTACCGCTGTGGCAAAATAGAACATAAATTTACCTCTAAATAAAACTGTTTATAATGGCGTTAGCCTCATAGGGTCTTTCACAAAAGCTGAAATGCCCCG
>CASFDQ010000021.1 GCA_949293385.1 uncultured bacterium
ACGATTGAACTGCTTGCTTCTTTAATTCTGCACTGTATTTCTTGTTCTTGTGCGTTCTTCTTGGCATAAATTTAATCCCCTTAAAGTAGTCTTGAAAACTTTTTGTTTTTTCAAGTGTCTACTCTAAGGGGATTATATCACCACTGTATCGGGGTCTTTTTTACTGTTCTTCCAGTTCTTCGCTTATCTCCTCCCAGCGTGAGAGGGCGGTAAGCTGCTTTTCCTTAACCTCCTCGAGCTCGGCCGACAGCCTCATCATAAGCTCGTAGTCGGCGGAATTTTCGGGGTCGCAGAGGCGGCCTTCAAGCGCGTTTTGCCTTTCTTCCAGCGCGGCGATCTCTTCCTCAGTCTTTTTAAGCTCGGTCTTAAGCTTCCTCTGCCTTGCGGCGGCCTCCTTTTGCTGCTTATAGGAGAGTCCCCCTGCGCCGACCGTCTTTTTCTCGTTTTCGGGGGCGGTATCGGCGGCTTTGAGCTCCAAATAACTGTCGTAATTTCCGTTTAGCTCCTTAAGGATATCGCCGTCAAAGTAAAATATTCGGTCGGCAATTCGGTTTATAAAATATCGGTCGTGGGAAACGGCCAGTATCGTACCCTCGAAGTCCTCGAGAGCGTCCTCCAAGATCTCTCTTGAGGCGAGGTCAAGGTGGTTGGTAGGCTCGTCGAGAAGCAGGAAATTATCGCGGCGCAGCATAAGCGAGCAAAGGGCGACCCTTGCCCGCTCTCCTCCGCTGAGCTCGGATATGGATTTAAATACCTCGTCCCCCTTAAACATAAAGAGGGCCAGCGCACAGCGCAGCTCGGTATCCCCTTTTCCCGGGAAATCGGAGCGGAGCTGAGAAAATATGGTGTTGTTTTCATTAAGGGTTCCGCCGTGCTGATCGAAATAGCCGACCTTGACCCCGATACCCCGTCTTCCCTCTCCCGAAAGGAGACTTTTAAGCAGGGTGGTCTTGCCACAGCCGTTTTTTCCGATAATTACGATTCGGTTGCCCCGTCTTACCGAGAAGCCGACGTTTTTGTAGAGGGTCTTTGCGCCGAAGGAGCAGGAGGCGCCGCTTACGGTAAGCACCTCGTCGGAGCAGATGTTTCCCGCCGTAAAGCGGAGGGTCATCTGAGCCGTCTCGGCTTCGGGGATATCGAGATCCTTTAGAATTCGGTCGATCTGCTTCTGCTTGGATTCGGCGGTCTTTATGTTCTTTTCGCGGTTCCAGCGGCGTTGCTGTTCGATAATTCCCTCGATGCGGCGAACCTCCCGCATTGTGTTATCGTATTCGCGCTTAATGCTTTCCTCGCGGTGAGCCCTGAGCTCCAAATATTTCGTGTAGTTGCCGGGGTAGCAGTAGAGCTTTTTATGCTCGATAGAAAGGATCTTGTTGGCAATGCGGTCTAGGAAAAAACGGTCGTGGGAGATAATGATAACGGCGCTTCTGCTCTGCCTGATAAAGCCGTCGAGCCATTCTATTGCGTCGATGTCCAGGTGGTTGGTGGGCTCGTCGAGGAGCATAACGTCGGGGGAGGAAAGAAGCAGTTTACAGATCTCTATCTTGCTTCGCTGACCTCCCGAAAGCTTTCCGACCGTAAGGTCGAGCTCATTTTCGCTAAATCCAAGGCCGATAAGGGCGGCGCGGGTCCTTCCTCTGTAGGTAAGTCCGCCGTCGGAAATAAATTTTTCCTGAAGCGCGGCGGCCTTTTCGATAAGAGCGGGGTCGGAGGAGGTTTCGAGCGTCTTGTGAAGGGCGTCGAGTTGCTTTTCGGCCGCCATAAGAGGGGCAAAGACCGTAAGGGCCTCCTCGTAGCAGGTCTTAGAGCTGTCCTTGCAGGCGTGCTGACGAAGTATTCCGACGGTAGTGCCGCCGCTTCGGATTATTCCGCCGCTGTCGCAGGGCTCATCCCCCGATATCATATTAAAAAGGGTGGTCTTGCCGGAGCCGTTTGCGCCGATAAAGCCGATGCGGTCCCCCGCCTCGACCTTAAAATTTCCGCCGGCAAAAAGCAGGTTTTCGCCAAAGCTTTTCGATATGTTAGAAGCCTCTAAAAGCATAGTGATTTTCCTTTTCTTAAAAACTAAGGAAATTATAACACAGACCGCCGCCTTTTTCAACGGGAAAGCGCAGTGGCCAGTGGACAGTGGACAGTGGACAGAGGTCAGAAAAGAGTAACGCCTTCGGCGTGAGTAGCGCTACGCGCGAGTAAAAAGAGCAAAGAAAGCGAAATTGCATCGGTATCCGTGTAGGGGCGGTCATCGACCGCCCGAACAGACTTGTTTTTTGATAACAGCCATATTTTTGTAATCAAATCTTCGTTTTTAAGCGGCGGGACCAAGGCACCCGCCCTACGATGTTATCGTGTATTTATATCGAGAATAACCGTTTATCTCCGTCTCATTTTCATCGGGCGGCCATAAGGAAAAGTTTCGTTTGCGACGTTAGTCGCAACATCGTTTATGCGAAGCATAACATCATTTGCCGTAAGGCAACATAGTTTTCAGATCGCAAACGAAAATTATATTTGCGCCCTTGGCGCA
>CASFDQ010000022.1 GCA_949293385.1 uncultured bacterium
GCCGCATAAGAGATGGGAAGTCGCCGGCGCCGATGTTGGATTTCTCCGTTCGGGCTTCGCCCTCTCTCCGCAATCCAACATCATTCTACGCTAATCGTTACTTTTCTGTGAATTATTGCAGGTTGCTATTGCAATTTGCGAATTTTTCTATTTTTAAATTTTATCTGATTTGACCGTCGCCGTTTATAATATACTTATACGAGGTAAGCTCGCGCAGTCCCATAGGCCCTCTCGCGTGAAGCTTCTGGGTCGAAATACCTATCTCTGCGCCGAGTCCGAATTCTCCGCCGTCGGTAAATCGTGTCGAAGCGTTAACGTATACCGCTGCACTGTCTACCGCCGAAGTAAAATATTTTGCGTTTTCGCAGGAATTTGTAATAATGACCTCGCTGTGATGGGTAGAATGTATACCGATGTGCTTTACCGCCTCGTATAGGTCGGAAACGACCTTTACCGAAATGGTATATCCTAAAAATTCGGTGGAGAAGTCCTCTTCGGTAGCAGGTACGGCGTAGGGGAGAAGAGCGCAGGTCTTTTCACAGCCTCTTATTTCTACTCCTGCCTCCTTTAACCTGCCGCATATTTCAGGCAGAGCCTTTTCGTAAATCTTCCCGTGAACGAGAAGACTTTCCAAAGCGTTACAGACCGAGGGTCGCTGAACCTTGCCGTTAAATACGATATTAGCCGCCATTTCTATATCGGCGGTTTCGTCAACAAAGGCGTGGCAGTTACCCGTACCGGTCTCTATTACGGGAACGGTGGAGTTTTCGACCGCCGCCTTAATAAGGCCTGCTCCGCCTCTTGGGATAAGAACGTCAACGTAGCCGTTTAGGGTCATAAGGTCGGTAGCGGACCGGCGCGAGGTATCGGTTACGAGCTGAATAAGGTCGGCAGGAAGGCCTGCCTTAGAAACAGCTCGTCTCATTATCTCTACCGTTTTAAGGTTAGAGTTAAAGGCTTCCTTTCCGCCTCTGAGTATTACCGAGCTTCCTGCCTTTAAGGCGATAGCCGCCGCATCCGAGGTGACGTTGGGCCTTGCCTCGTAAATTATGGCAATAACGCCCATAGGGACCGATATTTTAGTTATTTTTATACCGTTCGGCCTTTCATATTCGTCCAAAATATTTCCAACGGGGTCGGGTAGCGCGCAAAGAGCCGAAACCCCGTCTGCCATGGCGAAAACGCGTTTTTGGTCAAGACTGAGTCGGTCGAGCATAGCCTTGCTCATACCCTTTTCCTCGGCAGCCTTAATGTCTAATGCGTTGGCCGCCACTATTTCGGAAGAGAACTCTTTAAGTGCCTCCGCAATAGCGGTAAGCGCCTTGTTTTTAAGCTCCGAAGAAGCCATAGTGAGGCTTAGAGACGCCTCTTTTGCTTTAATTCCTAAATCTGTAAGAGAATTCATATTATTTTACCTTTATATGCGTTCCGACACTGTGTCCGTCGAAAAGATCAAATATCTTTTTGGGATTATCGCCCGACATAATTACCGTTTCAATTCCGTGCTGACCTGCAAAACGTGCCGCCTCAAGCTTGGTCCTCATACCGCCCGTACCGCGGTTGGTTCCGTTTCCGCCTGCGGCTTCGATCATCTCGTCGGTAATTGCGTCGAGGGAATGAATTATTCTCGCGTCGGGGTTTTCTCTCGGGTCGTCGTCATAGTAGCCGTCGATATCGGTAAGTATTATAAGTCCCTGAGCCTCAACGAGAGCGGCAACTATAGCCGAAAGATTGTCGTTATCGCCGAAGACTATTTCTTCTACCGAAACCGAGTCGTTTTCGTTTACGATCGGAACTGCGCCGAAATCGAGCAGAGCGCGGAAGGTATTTATAACGTTCTGCTTTCGGTCCTCGTGCTCGATAACGTCACGGTTTAAAAGTATCTGCGCCGAAACGTAGCCGTATTCTGCGAAGTTGCGGTCGTATATGCTCATAAGATCACACTGACCGACGGCTGCCGCCGCCTGCTTTCCCTTTGTGTCCGAAGGACGGCAGGGAAGACGGAGACGGTTTACTCCAACCGCTACCGCACCGGAAGAAACGATGATTACCTCGATGTCGCGGTTTTTAAGATCACTTACAACTCGGCAAAGCTGCTCTATTCGGCGGAGATTAGGCTTTCCGTTTTCGTATGTCAGGGTAGAGGAGCCTACCTTTATAACTATACGAGTAAAATCTTTGAATTTCATAAAAACACACCTTCTAAGGTTTAAATTAAGATCATTATAACACTTTTTTCTCTTATTTACAATTTATACTTTATTTTTTGCGAGTTTTCAAGTATAATTATTGTAAAATGTGTATTTTTCACGTAAAATTTTCTGCGAGGTTCAAAAATGAGTATACTTTCCAAGCTTTTCGGCAACTATAGCGAAAAGGAACTTAAAAGAATAAGACCCCTTCAGCAGCGGGTTCTCGATTTAGAGGACGAATACCGTGCTCTGTCCGATGAGGAGCTTAAGGGTAAGACCTTTGAATTTAAAAAACGTCTTGCGGGAGGAGAGACTCTGGACGATCTTCTTCCCGAGGCCTTTGCCGCCTGCCGTGAGGCGGGTGACCGCGTGCTGGGTATGCGTCACTTTCCCGTTCAGATAATCGGCGGTATCGTCCTTCATCAGGGACGTATAAGCGAAATGAAGACCGGTGAAGGTAAGACCTTGGTCGCGACCCTTCCTGCTTATCTGAACGCCCTTGCAGGTAAAGGTGTTCATATCGTTACCGTAAACGACTACCTTGCCAAACGAGACAGTGAATGGATGGGTAAGCTCTACCGCTTTATGGGCCTTGAGGTCGGACTTATCGTTCACGGTATGACGAACGAAGAGAAAAAAGCCGCCTACGACGCCGATATAACCTACTGTACCAATAACGAGCTCGGATTCGACTATCTACGCGACAATATGGTGATCTATAAAGAGAAGCGCGTTCAGCGCGGGCATCATTTCGCCATCGTCGACGAGGTCGACTCTATTCTTATCGACGAAGCAAGAACCCCTCTTATTATTTCGGGTCAGGGCGAAAAGTCAACCGACCTCTATACTCAGGCCAACCGTCTTGCAAAAAGTCTTAAATGCGTAAAGGTCAAAGAGACCAACGATAAGCAGTCTGACGAGGAGCAGAATATTAGCGGCGACTACGTCGTTGACGAAAAGGCAAAGACCTGCGTACTGACCCCTTCGGGCGTTAAAAAAGCGGAGGAATTCTTCGGCCTTGAAAATCTTAACGATGCCGAGAATATCACCATATCACACCATATTCAGCAGGCCATCCGTGCTCACGGTATTATGCAGCGCGACGTTGATTACGTCGTAAAGGACGGCGAGGTTCTTATCGTCGACGAATTTACCGGCCGTATTATGCCCGGCCGTCGCTATAACGAGGGTCTGCATCAGGCGATAGAAGCCAAGGAAGGCGTTAAGGTCGCAAGAGAATCCAAGACCCTTGCCTCCATTACCTTCCAGAATTTCTTTCGTATGTACTCTAAGCTTTCGGGTATGACGGGTACTGCTATGACCGAGGAAGCCGAATTCCGCGAGATCTACAAGCTCGACGTTATCGAGATTCCTACCAATAAGCCGGTAGTTCGTACCGATGAGGCTGACGTCGTCTATAAGACCGAAAAAGGCAAGTTTATGGCCGTTATCGATCAGATCGAGGCCTGCGCCGCTAAGGGTCAGCCCGTACTTGTCGGCACTATCACCATCGAAAAATCCGAGATACTTTCCTCAATGCTTAAGCATCGCGGAATAAAGCATAACGTGCTGAACGCTAAGCACCACGAAAAAGAAGCCGAAATAATCGCTCAGGCAGGTAAATTCGGAGCCGTTACCATTGCTACCAATATGGCGGGACGCGGTACCGATATTATGCTGGGCGGTAACGCCGAATACCTTGCAAAGGCCGAGCTCAAGCACAGAGGCTACAGCGACGAGCTTATCGTCGAGGCTACAGGCTACGCCGATACCGAGGATGAGGAGATATTAAAGGCGAGAAACGAATTTGCAGAGCTTTTCGCCTCCTTCAAGGCTGAAATTGCCCCCGAAGCCGAGCAAGTCAAATCGGTAGGCGGTCTCTTTATAATCGGTACCGAACGTCACGAATCCCGTCGTATCGATAATCAGCTCCGCGGTCGTGCAGGACGTCAGGGTGACCCCGGATGCACCCGCTTCTACGTCTCTATGGAAGACGATCTTATGCGTCTTTTCGGCGGCGAGCGTATGACCGCAATTATGAACACCCTTAACGTCGACGAGCATACCCCGCTTCAAAACGGTATGCTTTCCCGCAGTATCGAATCGGCTCAGGGTAGAATAGAGGCCCGAAACTTCGCTATCCGTAAAACCGTCCTTGAATACGACGACATTATGAACCGTCAGCGCGAGCTTATCTATAAGCAGAGGAATCAGGTTCTTGACGGCGAGGATATTCAGGAGACCGTAAAGAAGATGATAAACGGCTTTATTTCGAGCGAGGTCGAGGCTCAGTGCGGCGACGAGCTTGCCGAAAACTGGAATATCGAAGCCCTGCGTCAGACCTTCGGCGGCTGGCTCCTGAGCGAGGACGACCTCGTTTATACCACCGACGACCTAAACACCCTTCAGGTATCCGATATTGCCGACCTTATTACCGAAAAGGCCGAGGCGCTTTATACCGCACGTGAGGAAGAGTTCGGTAGTGAGGTAATGCGCGAGCTGGAGCGCGTAATGCTTCTTAAGAGCGTCGATACCAACTGGATGGAGCATATCGATGCTATGGATCAGCTCAAGCAGGGAATCAACCTTCGAGCCTACGGTCAGCATAATCCCGTCGTTGAGTACCGCAACGAGGGCTACGATATGTTTGCCGCAATGACCGATGCCATCCGAGAGCAGACCGCCAAGCGCGTACTGACCGTTCGTATCCGTAAGGATGAAGAGGTCAAGCGCGAAAAGGTAGCCGAAGAGGTTTCCACCGGCGCACCCAACACCGTTAAGGGCAAGGGTGCCGTCAGCAAGAACGCATTTTGTCCCTGCGGTAGCGGTAAAAAGTATAAGCGCTGCTGCGGCAAAGAAGACTAAAAATAATCGAAAAACGGACGCGATCAGGCTTTTTTCGTCCCTCGGAGTACCTTTGTACACCTTCGGGAACGAGAAAAAACCTTCCGCTGTCCGTTTTTCTGATTATTAAGGATTTTTTGCATACCTTTCCCTCGACGGGTCATCCTGAGCTTGTCGAATCCGAAGGGCGCCGAAGGTGGGATCTCGTCGGAGAAGAGACCAACGGCTTCGGTATCCGTGGCCGTCCCCCGTGTGAGGGGAAGGTGGCGCCGTAGGCGGCGGAATGGGTAACTCTATTTCGTGAATTTTTACGGCTACCCTTGTAGGTAAACTAACGACAACGTAATAGCTAAATCAAAAGGACAGAATCTGAAATTCTGTCCTTTTCTTTTACTCTTTACAGGTCAAGACCTTTAAAATACTAAACTCTTTGTCGGTAATAACTATATCTGCATCCTTGCCCTTATCTAAACTGCCCTTTCTGTCTTCTATTCCTACGATGGTCGCAGGCGTGAGAGAGAGCATATTTACCGCGTCGATAAGCGGAATATCATAATTCAGCACCGCGTTTCTAAGCATCATATCCGAGGTTGCGATGCTTCCCGCGTATGAGCTTCGGTCGGGTAGCTTTGCCACACCTTCTTCAATAATTACCCTGTTATCGGGGGATATTGCTCCGAGATAGCTTTCCTTAAGGTCGGTTCCTGCCGCACGCATCGAGTCGGTAGTAAGGTTAATATGGTCCGAACCCTTTATCTTAAGGGCGAGCTGCATAGTCTCCTTCGGAATATGCTTTCCGTCGCCTATAAGCTCTACGTACATTCCGTCTAAAAGATACGCCGCCTCAACGATTCCCGAATAGACCGTCTGACCGATCTTTCGGTTGGATGTCGTGGCACAGTACATATGGGTCACGTGCCTGAAGCCCTTATCGAAGGCATCTGTCATATCCTTTGCGGTAGCGGCGCTGTGCCCCACCGACAAAACGATGCCCGCTTTTGCCATCTGCTCGGCCAAATAGTCGGCACCCTCTATTTCGGGAGCGGCGGTTATCATCCTTATTATATCGGAGTTATCGGTGAGCCTTTTTACCGATCTTTCGTCGGGACTTCGCACAAAAGCGGGATTTTGCGCCCCCTTCATCTCCATCGAAAGGTAAGGTCCTTCAAGATGCAGTCCGGGGAGGGTTATCGCCGTATTTTCCTTAATTTCTCTGAATAGGTCGAAGAGCTTTATAAGATCCTCGTCCGAGCAGGAAACGGTCGTGGGAAGCACGGTGGTCGCGCCGTGCTCCTTGTAACATTCCGCCGATTTTACAAAGGCCTCTTTAGTCAGGTCGCCGAAATCGTATCCGCCGCAGCCGTGGGTATGTATCTCGACAAATCCGGGCAGTACGTAACCTCCCTTTGCGTCGATTACTTCGGCCTCGGCCTCGTCAAAATGTCCGACACCTGCGATCTTTCCGTCCGCGATAAGAAGATCGGTCTTTTCGGTTCTGTCCTTAAAAACACAGATTCCGTTTTTTATAATTCTTTTCATTATTTATTATAAATACGTATCTCGGGAATAGGAGAGTTAAGAGCAACGTCGGCCGCATAGAGCTTTGCGTCGGGGTGAAGTCTGAAGAGGGAGCAGGGAACGGAGGCGGTGATATCTCCGTGAAGAAAATTTCTGAGTGCGCCTGCATTACAGTCTCTCGGCATACACATTCTGACCTTTTTGGCCTTGAACATTTCCTTCATACCGACCGTGATACAAAGCTTCGGAATACCGTCAAGGTCTCCGCCGCAGTTCATAAAGCAGTTGATGGTCTTGGTCTCTCTCGTAATTGGCAGAACGCGGGTAGCGCGGTTTAAAAACTCCTCGTTGGAGCAGACCTCGCCGGGCTCCGGAGGCTCGTTGAACGCAAAGTGGCCGTTGATGCCGACTCCGCCCCAAGCCATATCGAGCTTGCCGTATTTTTCGATTATCTCCATAACCTTACCTTCGTTTCCGGGTTCGGGGAAGAAGCGGTTTTCGGGAAGGACGTTAAGCTCCTCGTCGATAAGACCGTAGAAAATGCGGTCCATACCGCCTCTGAAGGAGAGTGGACTGTTATAATCTATATACTGTCCGTCGTCGCCGATGTACTCGTCCATATTTATGAAAACGCAGTTTTTAAGGCTTACTCTGTACTTATTGACAAGGTAAACGAGACGGCTGTAGGGTCCCAAAGGTCCGTAGGGAACGACCATAACGGTAGGCTCACCCTTTTTGTTGTTCTCCTGTATGACCTCTAAAACCTCAATTGCCATTTTCCAGTAAAGGTCGTGCTCGGTATCACAGCAGTCAAGAACTATCTCACAGCCTTTACCGATCTCGCTTTTGGGTAAAGAATTGTACTCTGAATGTGTCACTTAAAAAAACTCCTTTCGGTATTTTCTTAAATATAACACGGTCCGTCTCCTTAAAACAATGTATAAACTTGCTATCTTGAAAATTATTAGCACTAATCTGTCGGAACTTGCCTATTTTAGTGTTAGGTAATAGTATAAATCTGCTATTGACAAATTCTGAAGAGGTGGGTACAATCAACCTAGGGTGATATTATGATTTTTTCCTACGAAAAGCTTTCGGACAGATATCTCGAGGTAAACAGCTGCGGCACGCAGCAGCTTTGCGACCGAAACTACCGCCGTCACCGCAAAGACGGACGTTGCGATTGGCATATTCTTTTTATTACCAAGGGCCGAAGCTACCTTACCGAAAAGGGCGAAAAGCTTGTGGCCGAAAAGGGTGAAATAGTTATTTATGCCCCATTTGAGGAGCAGTGCTACGTTTTTTTAGGCGCCGACCGCTCGGTATCGAATTATATTCATTTCAGCGGCACAGGTGTCGAAGAGCTTATGAAAGCCTGCGGCCTTTTCGGAAAACGAAAGGTCACCGTTGGGGACAGCCCACAGCTTGAATCGATCTTTGCGAAAATGCGGGATGAATATATCCTTAAAAAAGAAAATCATATTGAAGCCGCCGCCGCATATCTTATGCAGTTTCTTGTTATCGCGGGACGTTGTGCCGCCCGAACTTCCGACCCATCACCCGATTCGGTAAGAAGCATTGACGCCGTCTGCCGTATGATACACGACCGTTCGGGCGAGCCCCTTACCGTAAAAGAGTGTGCCGACTTCTGTCATTTAAGTCTGAGCCGCTTTGAGCACGTCTTTAAAGATAAGATGGGAGTCTCTCCGAAAAGCTATATAAATAAAGTGAAGGTCACCGTAGCCTGCGACCTTATAAGCGAGTCTGACCTCACCGTCCGTCAGGCCGCCGAAGCGGTAGGTATTACCGACTGTAACTACTTCAGCCGCCTTGTGAAAAAGCATACGGGCTTCTCTCCAAGCAGCTTTAAGGAAAGATAGAATTTGCCCAAGGAAAATAACAAATAACAAGTAAGAGGCAATAAAAGCGGATGCCGAAAACTAGATGACTTCGGAATTCGCTTTTATATTTTCGCCCACAAAACATACGGTACAACCGCTGGGGTGACGTTCACGTCGCGATACAACACAAATTCCGTAAAAAGCAACCGGCTACGATTCAAAATCGTAGTCGGTTGTGCTTATTTACAATAATTCTCAATATATCCGTCGATAGCCTGAGCGATGATCCTTTCGGCCTCCTCGTGGCCCGAGACTTCGTTTACGGCGGTCTCCTTGCCCTCAAGCTCCTTATAGACCTTGAAGAAATGCTTCATTTCTTCGTAGATATGCTGAGGTATTTCGGAAATGTCCTTATAACCGTTGTAGGTCGGGTCTCCTACGGGGATGGCGATTATCTTCTCGTCGTACCGTCCGTTATCGACCATGGATATAACGCCGATAGGATAGCATCTTACCTCGGTCATGGGAAGCAGGGACTCACTGCAGAGCACGAGCACATCGAGGGGATCGAGGTCGTCCGCGTAGGTTCTGGGAATAAAGCCGTAGTTGGCAGGGTAGTGGGTAGAGGTGTAAAGAATTCGGTCGAGAATAAGAATTCCCGTCTCTTTATCAAGCTCGTACTTACACTTGCCGCCCTTCTGAATTTCAATAACTGCAATGAAATCCTTAGGATTTATACGTTTAGGACTTATGTTATGCCAAATGTTCAAAGTATTACTCCTTCATATAAGTTATGAGTGTGCGATGCACACGTTATGATGCTCTGTGAGCAGCTATGAGTTTGCATTGCAAACGTTATGATATGAACGCTCAAAAACGTGCGAAGCACTCATAACACGCGAAGCGTTCATAACTCGGCGAAGACAATCATAACACGCGAAGCGTTCATAACTGAAAACGACTTAGTCGTTTTCTATCGCCATTACCTTATTAACTCTGTTTTCGTGTCTTCCGCCTTCGAATTCGGTGTCTACGAAAAGGTCAACAAGCTCTAAAGCGGTGCCGATGCCGATAACGCGTCCGCCGAGGCAGAGCACGTTAGAGTCGTTATGAAGACGGGTATACTTTGCGGAAAAATGCTCGCTTACTGCGGCCGCACGAATTCCCTTTACCTTGTTTGCGGCAAGGCTCATTCCGATTCCCGTTCCGCAAACGAGAATACCGCGCTCACATTCGCCTGAGGTAATGTCGGCGCAGACCTTAACGGCGATATCGGGATAATCTACCGAATGATTCTCGCAAATACCGCTGTCCTTGACCTCGAATCCGCGCTCCTTAAGATGAGCAACTATTGCATTCTTGTGCTCGAGTCCGCCGTGGTCACAACCAATTGCTATTTTCATAATTTCTTATCTCCTTTTAGGCTCTTGGCCTTTAATTCTCTTTCTGCCTGAGGAAGTCGTAAATAAAAGGGTCTGAGTCGGTCGGCAGAAACGGTCTCTCCTTTTTTAAGTTTTTCTTCGGCCGCTACCGCCACACCGCAGGCGTTCTGATACCTCAGGGGCTCGGCCGCGATAAACGCATCGGGGTTATTTTTTACGTACTCTTCAAAAAGTCCTGCGCCGTCGCCTGCAACTATAATTTTTCCGCCGATGTTTGCAAGCTCTTTTGTGACCTCGTCTATCATAACCGCTCTGTCGTCACAAAGCCTTGTAACGGCGCCGTTTTCAATACTGAAAAGCGCGTTATAGACCTGATTACAGCGAGCGTCCATTACGGCGCATACCGTGCAGTCGGTGTTTCTGAGACCGCAGGCAATGCTCATAAGGGTAGAGACCTCGATGCAGGGCTTATACTCTGGGGCGGCAAGACCCTTGACTACGCTGATCCCTATTCGAATTCCCGTAAAGGAGCCGGGACCGTAGTTTACGGCGAAGGCGTCTATATCCGAAACGCCGAGCATAGCCGAGCGCAGTGTGCTTTCGACCATAGGAAGCAGGGTCTGCGAGTGGGTAAGCTTTACGTTAGCGTATGAGGAAGCAATAATTTCCCCTTCCTCTATAACTGCCGCAGATGCGGGACCTGCCGAGCAGTCGAGTGCCAGTATTTTCATCAGAAGCCGCCTCCTTCGACCGTTATTTTTCTGGAGTTTTCGTCCGTCTTTTCTATGGTAACGAAAATCACGTCGCCGTCGAGAGCTCCCTCAATATTCTCGCTCCATTCGGCGGCGATAACGCCCCCCATTTCCATATAGTCGAAAAAACCGCAGGAGTAAAGATCCTCCCAGCTTTCGATTCTGAACATATCGAAATGATAGAGGGAAAGTCTTCCCCCGACGTATTCATTAACAAGGGCAAAGGTAGGGGAGGTGACCTGACCCGTAAAGCCGAGGCCTCGGGCAAGTCCACGGGTAAAGCAGGTCTTGCCCATACCCATAGGCCCTCTGAATGCTATTATTTCTCCGCCGTGAAGCTTTTTAGAAAGCTCTTCTGCAAGGGCTTCGGTCTCGGCGGGGGAGTTGGTTATACTTTCGGTCATCAGAAAAGTCCCGTAATCTTTCCGTCAGCACTGACGTCGATATTATTTGCGGCGGGTACCTTGGGAAGTCCGGGCATGGTCATTATCGAGCCGGTGAGAGCTACGATAAAGCCTGCGCCTGCCGAGATCTTGACCTCTCGTACCGTTACGGTAAAGCCGGTAGGACGTCCGAGCGCCTTCTCATCATCCGATAGGGAATACTGTGTCTTTGCGATGCATACGGGCATACCTTTTCCAAGCTCTTCGATTTCGGCAATGTTCTTTTCTGCGGCGGTGGTTAAGTTAACTCCCTCTGCGCCGTAGATGGTCTTAGCGATAGCGGCGATCTTTTCCTTAATGGAAAGGTCAGCGTCGTAAATGGGGGCGAAGTTTGCAGGCTTTTCACAGGCGGCAACCACCTTTTCTGCAAGTTCTTTTCCGCCTTCGCCGCCCTTTGCAAATACCTCAGAAAGGGCAAAGTCTGCCCCGAGAGATTCACAGTAATCAGCGATGTATTTAAGCTCTGCGTCAGAGTCGTCACCGAAGCGGTTGATGGCAACAACAACGGGAACGCCGAACTTCTTCATATTTTCAATATGTGCGCCGAGATTTACGATACCCTTAGAGAGGGCTTCGACGTTTTCTGCCTTAAGATCGGCCTTGGCAACGCCGCCGTTATATTTAAGAGCGCGAACGGTAGCAACGATGACGATAGCCGAGGGGGAAAGTCCCGCAAGACGGCACTTGATGTCGAGGAACTTCTCTGCTCCGAGGTCACTTCCGAAGCCTGCCTCGGTAATGCAGTAGTCGGCAAGCTTAAGGGCCAGCTTTGTAGCGCGAACCGAGTTACAGCCGTGGGCGATATTGGCAAAAGGTCCGCCGTGCATAATTGCAGGGGTGTTCTCTAAGGTCTGAACAAGGTTGGGCTTGATAGCGTCCTTTAAAAGAGCGGCCATGGCGCCGTCGGCCTTAAGGTCGCGTGCAAATACCGGTCTGCCGTCGTAGGTATAGGCAACGAGAATGTTACCAAGTCGGCGTTTAAGGTCGGAAACGTCACTGCAAAGGCAGAGAATTGCCATAACCTCGCTGGCAACGGTTATCTGGAAGCCGTCCTCACGGGGGATTCCGTTGACCTTTCCGCCGAGTCCTACGTTAACAAAGCGGAGGGCACGGTCGTTCATATCAAGGCAACGCTTAAAGAGAATTCTTCTCTGGTCGATGCCGAGGGTGTTGCCCTGCTGAAGATGATTGTCAAGAAGTGCGCAAAGGAGATTGTTTGCGGCGGTAATTGCGTGCATATCTCCCGTAAAGTGAAGGTTGATGTCCTCCATGGGAACGACCTGAGCGTATCCGCCGCCTGCGGCACCGCCCTTTATACCGAAAACGGGGCCTAAAGAGGGCTCGCGAAGGGCAATAATAGCCTTCTTGCCGATAAGGGGCATAGCCTGTCCGAGACCGACAGAGGTCGTGGTCTTACCTTCACCTGCAGGGGTGGGGTTAATAGCGGTAACGAGGATCAGTTTTCCGTCGGGTCTGTCCTTGACGCGGTCGATAAGCTCCTCGCTGAGCTTGGCCTTATACTTTCCGTAGAATTCGAGATCGTCCTCGCTTATATCAAGCGATTTTGCAACCTCTTTGATGGGGAGCATTTTTGCGCCCTGAGCAATTTCAATATCACTAAGCATATCAAAATACCTCCGAGAGAATATATTTTTTAAATTATACCATACTTTAAACAAATAATAAAGAAAAAATTATAATTATAAATTTTTGGTCAAACCTTCAAGTTTAATGTAAAGCGTGAGGGTGATTGCCCCACAAAGCTTGTAAAGGTTTTTGTGAAGTGATATCTGTCACAAAAGCCCGTTCTCGAGCTCACCTCGTCGATGTTGTATCCTTCGGCAAGAAGCTGCTTCGATGCTTCTATACGCAAATAATTCTTTAGTCTTACAGGCGACATATCATACCTTGCCTTAAGCTTTTTTTCGAGCAGAGAAATACTTATGTTAAACTTTTTGGCTATATCACGGGCGGTTATGTTGGTGGTACAGTTTTCTTTTATAAAAAAGAAGATCTCTTCAGCCGTGTCCTTCTTGCCGAAGAAGTCCGAACTTTTTTTAAGAATTGCGAGTATTTTCAGCGTGTCGGATATGCAAAGCAGTCTTCCTGCCTGCCCGTTTTCGGTATAGCCTTCAAAAGCATCCCTGAAAAGCGCGGTAAGAGCTTCTCCAAGGTGATTCTTAATAACGCTGATCTTCTCGGAAACCGCTATAGGCTCTCCGTTTTTATAAATGCAAAAATCGATCTGATAATACCGGGTGTCGACGCTCAAAATCTCGTTACTGTAGGCCGCACCGTAGGGAATGATGACGATATCGCCGACTCCGCCTTCTATGCGTTTCCCCGAATAATAAAAGGTGTGCCCGCCCTTTAAATAGCAAACAAGACTATTGGCAGGACGAAAATCACATCGATAGGTTTTGTCCGGGTGTTTTTTATGAAAAACAAACCTTACCTCAATATCGGCTCTGTTTACAAATTCGTACATATAATCACCGATGATATGATACAATAAAAGGAAATTAAAATCAATATTTTTCCGATTTTATACACAAAATATCTTATTCCGTTAATTGAATAAGGGGCTTTTAATTCCTAAAATAAGTTTGGTGATAGTATGAGCAAAGTAAAAATTACAAAACCAAACAGGGTATGGCTTTTCGGCGGTCTCGGCTTTCATAACAGCGAGGCCACTATGACGCCGATTATGTCCGAGTCTTTTAAAAACGAAAAGGTGCTGAAATGCTTTCGCGAGATCTCTCCCACCTTTTCCCGCGTTTACGGCGGATTTGCCGATTGGTCGAAGGAGGCTATGGATCATTTTGCCGATTATTACGATAGTACCTTTCGCCAAAGCGATACTCTTATCTATATGGTGCCGGGCAGAATGCCGATGCCGACCAAGGATTTCCGTCTCGAGGACTTTGCAGAAAAGACCGCATCAAAGCTTGATTATCTGATAAATAAAAGGAACTGTACCAAGCTTCGTTACTTTTGTGTTACCAATGAGCTTGCCGCAGGCAATACCTACGCCTATCTTGCAAGCAGGCTCGACCTTTTTGCCGAGCTGCACGACGCCCTATACCGTGCTTTTTTGCGTCACGGGCTCGACGTAGGACTTTTGGCAACCGATTGCTCTGAGGAGAAAAACTATCATCAAATAAAATGGGCAACCGAAAATATTGACGAGATAACCGCCGACTATTGCGCACATCTCTACCTTCAGAAACATCAGCCCGGCGACCTTGAAGCTTACGAATACTGTAAAGGTCTGTTTTCGGAGCTTGTGAGTCAGGCGCGTACTAAGCAAAAGCGTTTTATTCTCGGAGAATACGGAATTTTCGCCAAAAACAGAATAATGTATACTCCCGATACCGCAATGGTGAGCGATATCTCCTATGCGGCAGAATACCCCGAAAACGACGGCCTTCACGCCATAGCCGCCGCAGAAATGGGGCTCGCTGTTTTAAATTCGGGAACCTTCTCGGGAGTTTGGTGGACGCTTTTTGACTACCCCGACCCATTTATTCACGAGAACGGAGAGACACCCGAGGCAAAAAATAGATATGAGGTCTCCCGTTTTTCGGGTCACGGCGTAAATATGCGCTATAACAAGCACGGACTTATTAAATGGAACGACGACCAAAACCCTTCAAGAGCCGCCCTTTATACCATGGGCTATATGGCAAAGCTCTTTAAAAAAGGCTCCCGCGTTCTCGTTTGTTCGTTAGAGAACGAATACCTTCGAGCAGGAGCAGTGGAAAACCCGGACGGTTCGGTATCGGTCTGTATTATAAATTGGTCGGAGGATAAAGAAAATATCGAATTGCACATAGAGACTCCGACAGACAAGCCTCTTCGAAGATACGATTTTTCTGCCGACAAAATTCCATATAACAAATTCTGCGACCTTCAGTCATATTCCGAAAGTATAGAGTGTGACGGCAATTTGATCCTTACTGCAGGGCCGAGGTCGGTTACCTTTCTTACTACAGATTATGTGGATAGAAAACCGAGCCGTGTAAGGGGTGTAAGGTTAAAAAACGGCGTGCTGTCTTGGGGAAAATGCCCCGATAAAGAACACTGCTATTACAGAGTTTTTGCCTCGGATGAAGCGGCTTTCTCCTTATCCGAAGAAACTCAGATAGCCTCAACCGTGGCAGAGCACATTGCCCTAAAAAATAAAAAGAAATACTACCGCGTGGTGTCGGTAGATAGATACGGAAACTCGGGGGAATAGAAAATGAATATTAAAAGACTTCCTAAAATCGGCCTGCTTTTTATCGGAGCCGAGCGCTTTATGGAGCTTGGCGAGGAAACCGAAAGAGGAACCTACGCCGAGCGCAAAGCAGAAGAGTGTGAAAATTATCTTAAAGCCTTTGAAGAAAGGGCTGAAACGGTGGCTTCGGGAATCGTCTGCACAAGAGAGGCCGCAGAAGAGAGGGCGGATAAATTCTATAACGCCAAGGTCGACTGTGTAGTTGCAATATTTTTATCCTGGGCGGAGGACACCCCTTGGATAGCTTTTTTAAGAAAGCTGTTCGATATACCCTTGATGCTCGCTTCGGTTGTCAGAGAAAGTCTTGCTATAACCGATACCAACGACGAGGATCAGTTTATCGACTTTCTCTCCGCAGGAGCTCTCGTTGGCTTTTTGGAAGCTTCGGGCTCGGTAAGACGTTTCGGCAGAGATAAAATGATGCTTGAAATCGACACTCTCGAACGCCTTATCCCGAAAATAATGCGTTTCGCAACCGCCTCTAAGGCTATGGCTATGCTTAAAAGCTCGAAGGTCAGCCTGCTTGCCTGCTATAATCGCGCAATGTGGTCAACATACGTGGACCCCTATAACGTTTTTGAAAAGATCGGACCCGAGCTGGAGTTTCTGTCGGTTGCCGAGCTTTGCCGCGAGATAGAGCTTATCTCCGATGATGAGGTAGCGACCACCGTCAGCGAGTTTAAAGCTAAATATAGGGTTATGGATAATGTAGATGCGGAAAAGTTCAAAGCCTCGGTAAGGGCTACCCTCGCTATGGAAAGGTTGGCCCAAAGCGTCGGAACCGATCTGCTCGTTCTTAACGATATCGACAGGGTGTTATTTGAATTTGTAGGGCTTCGTCCGGGCTTTACTCCGACCAAACCCGATTTAGAGCTGATCTCTGTACCCGAGGGAGATATCGGTGGAGGCCTTGCGGTTTACTTTTTAAGCCTACTTTCGGGACGAATTGCCAACTTTATAGAGCCCTTCTATATCGACGAGCAAAACGGAGGCTTCGTTGCAGGGCACGCAGGACCGAATAACTATACCGAAAGACCGGAAAATATGATAATTGCCCGTGATGAACGGTTCGCAAAAAGCAGGTGGAAGTACGCGGGAGCCCCCTTTGCCTGGTACGTGTTCCCTGAGGGTGAAAAGACGATGCTTCACGTCTCGGAGGAAAACGGGAAGCTCAAGCTCGTCGCCACCCTTGTGGAATGTCTGCCTACAAAGCACTATCTCGCAAGTTATTCTCACGCAAATTTCAGGCACAAGACTCTTCCTCCCTGAGAGCTGTTTAAAAGAATAGGGGAGTGTGGCGTAAATCAGCATTTCGGTATCGTTTCTGGAAACGCTATCGAAGAGCTTAAAGCCTTTGCTTCGCTTATGAATTTCGATTTATACGTTATAGAATAACCAAAAAAGCTATAGAAGCCGATAAGACTTCTATAGCTTTTAAAGTTTTTATTTAACCTGAAAAAATTCGACCTCTTCGCCGACAGGGCCTCTGCAAAAGCCTAAACGACAACTGTAGGGCGGAACGGTTTCGAAGGTGTGATCTTTGGGCTCAATAAGAATTTCATAACCTGCTTTTCTCACCGTCTCGATACAGGCGTCGGTGTCTTCGACGCTCAGAGCAATATGACGGATGGCCGAAGAGGTGGGATAATCTGTGCCGTTTGCGAAAATTTCGAGCCAGGCGTCGCCCGTATCTATCATCATACCGACTTTTTCGCCTTCGCCCCATTTCATTACGACGGGGAGTCCCAAAAGATTTGTGTAAAAATCTACCATTTTGTCGAAATCCTCAAGACCCACCGCTTTAAGGCAGATATGATGAACTCCGTTAATTTTAAGTGCCATAAGGAAAACCTCCCTAAAAAATATATTAAAATTATACAGTATTCATCTTTTAAAGTCAAGAAATAAGAGATACTGTAATTACCTACTTGAAATTACGGAAAATATAAAATATAATATAAAGGATAACTATGAAAGGCAGGTGACGGTATGAAACGACTTTTTTCCCTTGTAGCCGACTATATCCGCGAAACCGATAAAATAATGCTTCTGCTCGTTTTTGCGGCGTCATCCTTCGGATGCATTGCTGTTATGTCCGCGACCGCTCATACCGGAGGCCTCGGCGAATTCATAACTCAGGTGATCGCGATGTTCGGCGGTCTCGGTATTGCTATCATAGTTTCGAATATAAACTATAAGACCTTTCAGAAATATTGGTTTTTAGCCGCCGCACTCGGCCTTATTCCCGTCCTGCTTACTTTTTTCATCGGCTTTGCCCCCGAAGGTACCGACGATAAGGCCTGGCTGCTTCTTCCGGGCGGAATGTCCTTTCAGCCTGCCGAGCTTATGAAGATCTGCTTTATAATAACCTTCTCGGCGCATCTTGCTAAGGTTCAGAAGAATATAAACAAGATACTTTATCTTCTGCCCGTCCTGCTTCACGGAGCCTTTCCCGTTCTTCTCATTCATATTCAGGGAGACGACGGTACTGCCCTCGTTTTTGCCGTGATGTTTATATGTATGCTCTTTTCCGCAGGGCTTAAGCTTCGCTATTTTGCCGCCGCGGGAATTATGGTGGTCATCGCCGCACCTATCGTTTATTTTTTCCTTTTAAACGAGGATCAGAAGGCCCGAATCTTCTCTATCTTTAATCCCGAGACCAACCTTCAGGGAATAGGCTATCAGCAGTGGATGGGCCGAATAGCCCTTGCAAGCGGCGGAATTACGGGACAAGGACTGTTTAAAGGCGAGCTTACGCAGTCGCAGGGAATCCCCGAGGGTCATAACGACTTTATCTTCGTATCTATCGGCGAGGAGCTCGGAATGCTCGGATGTCTTGCGGTGCTTATACTCCTTTGTACCATCTGCTTCAGATGCGTCCGAGTGGCCCGCCGCTCCGAGGACGAGGCAGGAATGTATATCGCTGTCGGAATGTTCGCTATGCTCTTTACGCAGACTTTTATAAATCTCGGAATGTGCCTTTCGGTGCTTCCCGTTATCGGAATAACCCTGCCCTTCTTCTCGGCAGGCGGAAGCTCGCTACTCTGCCTTATGTGCGGTGTCGGAATAACCGTCAGCGTCCATAAGCACCGAAACTCGGGAACGATCTACCTGCACGAATATTAAAACAAAAGGAAGTATGCTCGCATACTTCCTTTTTTAGTGCTTAGTGTGCTCGGCACGCGTAATAACTTGGCGGTGAAAGTCCGCTACAGGCTTGGCAGTAGGAACTGTTAGCCGAAGACAAGGGCGTCCGCCGTGAGACGGAGTCTGAAAGAAGTCGGATGCGGAGACTTAAAAGTGTCT
>CASFDQ010000023.1 GCA_949293385.1 uncultured bacterium
CGAAGAGTTTTGTAAGCTATATAATTTTTTAATATGCGAGGAAAAAACGCAGTAAATCCTTTCGGATTTACGAGTATTTTGACGAAGGATAGTGAAAAATTCTTCTTCCAAAACCTGATTCGGGTCCCGATGGTTTGGTTAACCAAAGCCTTGTAACGACAAGCCTTTGAGTATCTGAACGCTCCGTAAAAACAGTTGACTTTTTATGTCGGTTTATGATATAATTCAAAACACGAAACAGAAACTTTTCAAAAGCCTCTCCCTGTTTGGTTAAAATGACCATCGGGGAGGGGCTTTGTCAAAATTTTTATGCATTATGCACAAAAACGTTGGCGAGGCGTTCGGAACGGAATTCCAAATTAGATCTTAGAGGCCAATAATAAGATCGCCAAATGCTTCCGAAGAATAAAAGAGTAACTGTTTCAGTAAAAAAAGGAGGAAAACAAAATGCAAGCAAAATCAACCAAAAAAACATTGCTCGCAAGCCTGCTTTCTTTAGTAGTTTGTGTGTCAATGCTCGTAGGCTCCACCTTCGCTTGGTTCACCGACAGCGTTACCTCGGCTAATAACATTATTAAGTCGGGTAATTTAGACGTGACCCTCGAATGGATGGACGGTAAGCTCGACCCCGTAGACACAGCCAATACCTGGACCGACGCTTCCGCAACGCCTATCTTCAATTACGATCTTTGGGAGCCCGGCTATACCGAGGTTCGTCACGTAAAGATCGCCAACGTTGGCTCTCTCGCACTTAAATATTCGGTGACGATCGAGGCCAACGGTGAGGTTACCGACCTTGCCGACGTTATCGACGTATACTACGTTGATCCCGCCGTACAGGTCAAAGACCGCGCAAATCTACCCTTAGACAAGAAGTTCGGAACCCTTTCTGAGGTTCTTGCAAACCTTACCGCTACCGGCTACGGTGAGCTTGAGGTAAAAACAGCCGATACCGTTACCATCGCTCTTAAGATGCAGGAGACTGCAGGTAACGCGTATATGAACAAGTCCATCGGTTCCACCTTCTCGGTCAAGGTATTCGCAACTCAGCTTACCTACGAAAAGGACAGCTTCGATAATCAGTACGATTATGCCGCAGGCACCGGTTTCGTAGGCGGAAAGGGCACCGCTGAGGAACCCTTCCTCGTTAACGAGGCTGCACAGCTTCTTAACATTTCCAATTTCGACGAGTATACCTACTTTAAGGTAGCCGACGGAGTTGAGACCCTTGATATGACCGGCGTTGGCAAGATCAGACTTAACGGTAGCTTTGACGGCAACGGCGTAACTATGAACAATCTTACCACCGCTCTGTTTGAGTACGTGGGCAAGGTCGGCGATGCACAGGATATCAAGATATCCAACCTTACCGCCAACGTTAATACGACCGACGGCAGAGCACTTGTAAGAAACATTTTCAACCCCGGCACTACTACCTTTGAAAACGTAACTCTTCACGGCTATATCGAAGGCCAGTACAATATGGGCTCATTCTATAACTACGGTACGGCTAATGCCGGCGGCGGCGACGGTGCTGATTACACCGTTAACTTCGTTAACGCAAAGTCTGACGTAACCCTCGTTAATACGTCCGGCAATGCGATCGGCGGTATGCTCGGTCACGGCTATGAAGGTACTGACTACAAGCTCTACGTCAATATGGATGCCAATTCCGGTTACACGGGTCAAATGTATACGACCGGTACGGCGACTTGCTATGAGGTAATGGCAATGTGCTCTCACGCTACCTACATTCTTAACGGCGTTGAGACCAGCAGATACGACAACACGTATCCCTCTACCAAGCTCGTTGCTGCCAATCCCGTAGCTGAAAGTGACGGTTACTACGTTACTCCCGCTGCCGGTGTTGATCACTACGTAGTATCTCTTGAAGCTCAGCTTTCTGTTCATGATGAAAACGGTGTGATAGTTCCTAATCAGGCCGGCTTGACCTGGTCTCTTGGTAAGGAAACAATTACCGGAGGATTTGACGGTAAGATCTTTGATCTTGTTGACACCGTAGAAATCGTAAACGACAAGAACAAACCGATCGGTTATGAATTGACCGGCGGTGCTCTTAAGGTTTATACGGGCAGCGATCGGAACTTTAAAACCGGCTGGTTTACGCTTATCGTTACTCAGTACGATGTAAACGGTACCATTCTCGCAACCGGTAACGTCAGAGTTTGTCAAATTGATAATCCGTAAGTAGTTTCGGGTAGGGCCAACTACCTGATCTGATCTGTTTTTAAGATCGTAATAAAAAAGACCGATACGTGCAAAACCTGCGCGTATCGGTCTTTTGCTTGTGTATTAAGGTGCCGAGAGATCACTCGACCTTAGCGCCGAGACTGCCGTTTTCGTCTGCGTATTCGGCCCTCTCGGCGAGAAAGCTCAGCTTTTCATCCGATAGCGCCGAAAGCTCGGCGTTATAAAGCCCCTTTCCTGCGGCGGTAATATCGTACGTACCGTAAAGGGAGTCAAGGTCGACTCCGCGTTTTCCTTTTCCAAGGCTTCGAAAAAGGCCGCTTTAATAGCGGTGTAGCCCTTTATAAAAGGCTCGTTTATCTCCTTCTTGCTCTCTACGGTGTAGTTTAAATGCCCGTTAAGCTGTCCTTCGAACAGATTTATAAGGAAAAACATATCGTTTACCGAAATACCGTTTTCGTTTACAAAGGCGGCGAGATTTTCGTAGAACTCCTTCGAAAGGGAAAGGCATACGGCAGGCTTTAAGGAATAGCTGAACTCGTTCATAGCCTCCTCATCCTCAAAAAGGTCGACCCCCGTCCTTTCGGTGTAGGCCGCGTGGAAGCTTTTGGGCTGCATCTGAAGCACCTGCAGGGTTATCATCATATTAAGAAGCTCGTCCCGCTCGGCCTCGTTTTTACAGCCGAAAGCCTCGAACAGGGCCTCGGGATCGCTTTTAAAACAGAGGGTCTCCATAGTGTCGGCCTTTACCCCGTTTCGAAGCGGTACCGACATGGTCATACTGCAAAGATAGTCGATCTTATACTGATAGGTGACCGCGTCGCCGCCTGTCAAAGTACACATATTTCTTTCGGCCGAACCCTCTACCATCCAGGTCCAGTCGGCGGTGTTAAGGGTGAAATCCTCCCAGAAGACCGAGATTCCGGCCCTTCTGCCGCAATTTTCTATCTCCTCACAGCCGCAGCCGATCTGCAGAATATGCATAATTTCGTGGGTCATTACCCGCGTAAAGCCATCCTCACCCTGTAGAGTGGTAAGGATATTCGCGTTGTTTTGGCTTATGGAAAGGATCATATCGCTCGATACCTCGGCATAACTCAGCATACCCGTATCGTAGAGTATTTTAAGGTTTCCGAGGTTACAGTATACCCGCTCTTTATCTATATCAGGGTACTTTTTAAGCATTTTATCGGTAACCGTCACGATAAAATCACATATCTCCGCTATGTAATCGGTCTCCACCGCCTTATAGCCGAAGGGCTTGGTCGAGAGAAAGGCCTCGTTGTTTTTTTCTGCGAGTGCGGCTAAGTGACCTCAGTTCAGTCTGCCCGAGCCGTCGAGGGCGGAGGTCTTGTGCTTCGTTACCGTCGCGTCGAAATCGAGTCTCTTTTTAACCTCGTCGAGGTCGTACATATCCGAATAAGAATAGTCTACCTTTCGGTCGGCTATAAGATCGGTTATTTCCGTTAGCCCTTTAACGGATAAAGTAAGGTCCTCCGAGGGCAGGGGAGAAGCGGTAAAGGTATAGGTCACGGGCGAAAAATCCGCGCTTAGCGTATGCCTTTTAGAAGCGGCCTTTCTTCCTCCCGAGCAGGAGCAAAGAATAGCCAGGGCGAGAATTATCGCCGCGAGCTTTACTGTTTTTTTCATAATATTATCCCTCGTTTTTCATAAAATTCTTCAGATCTTCTTTTCTGCTTATTCCGATCCATAGCTTTATATAGGTCGCCGCAAAGGGGGAATGAGGAAGAGCGGTTATACCGAGCTCGGTAAACTTCTCCGAGCTTTCGTAGGTAACTCCTTCGGCTCCGCCGCATAAAAACAGGGGAACTGCGTCCTCCTTTGCCCTTTGGCAAAAGGCTCTGAGCCTTTCGCTCTCGGTAGGGAGGGTCCCCGAATGATAAGGCCGTATAAGTACCGCGCCGACCCCTTTAAGGCTATAAGAATAGCCGTCTGCGGGGTGGGAGGAGATAACTAGAATTTCGGGGCTTTGACAAAAAGTAAAATCCGAAACGCCGCAGGAAACCGAGCCCTTAGACCCGAAAACCCTGTCGTCGTCCTCCAAAAAGGTATACGCTCGGTTTGCGGGAATAATGCAAGCCGCAGAATCCGAGTTTTTATATGCGATATAAACGCCCGTTTCCCCATCCGACAGAATATGATCTACCGCCGCCTTGAAATTATCCCTTCCGTTGGCCCGCTTATCGGTTAAAGGATAGTTGCTCGAAACGAAAACGATCGGAAATTTCGTGTCCCTTGCCGCAAAGGCGACGGCCGCCGCCGAAAACTGCAGAGTGTCGGTGCCGTGTGTGACGATTATTCCGTCGAAATCTTCGCTCATAGCGCTTTTCACCTCTGAAACGAGCTTGTTTAAGGTGTCGGCATTAAGGTTTTCGCTAAGGGCGAAATAGGGCTCTCTGCACAGAAATTCACATATTTTTCCGTAGCGGTCGTAAAAATCGTTTATAAGAAAAAATTTCGTATCGCGGTTTGGCGATATGGCCCCGTCCGATACCGAGGAGCCTATGGTACCGCCCGTGAAAATTACAAGTATCTTCAAAATATATCCTCCTAAAGCGGAATATCGCTTCTTATCTGCTTCGGGGTCTTGCCGTAATGCTTTTTAAGAATACGCCTGAAATAAGAGGGGGTCGAAAAGCCTAAGGCGTCCGAAATGTTTTCAACCGTCATATCGGTAGATATAAGCAGGGTGACCGCCTTTTCGCAAAGGAGCCTCTGCCTGAAATCTACGGGTGTGGTACCGAGCTGACGGAAGGCGGAATAAAGCCCCGATTCGCTCAGTCCGCAGTTTCTGGCAATTTCGGCAATGCTTAGCTTTGGGTCTATCTCCATATATTTTTGTGCTTTTTCCACCGTTTTATTTGCGGGCTTTTTCGTGTTGCTTGCCATAGCGGGCAAGAGCCGATGAAGAAGGGCGTAAAGTCTGCTTACCCCGTCGCAGTCTACGGGATTTTTAAGGGGTATATCGAGAAGGAGCTTTCTCGTCTCGTCGGTAAGCTTCACCTTCTGAAGCTGATATCTTTTCTGCGCCTCATCGGGGAAAACTTGGAAGCCTATGGATATAAACCGAACCTCGGGACTTCCGTACCAATAAGAATTATACGGAAGGTGACGGGGAATATACACAAGCTCGCCGCTTTCCACCGTGAAATCCTCGGTGTCGGATACGAACCTTGCCCATCCGTCTATAATATAACCTAAATAATGGAAAGATGCCCCTTTGAACTGATCGGTATGATAATTCGTTTTTCTTGTGTAATCGGTGAAATAGAACTGATTTGCGAAGTTTGAGTTATCCAAAGCGCTGCTCCTTTTACAGAATAGTACCCTTTTTTAACAGAATAACATATTGCGATGAAAACCGCAAGGGTTTAGAATAAAAACGAGGTGATACAAATGAATAAATGTATCGTATTTACTGAAAAAGACAGGGCTGAGCTTATAAACGAGCCTGTAAAAGCCGTCGGCGATAACGACGTCGCGGTAAAGCTTCACTATTCAACTGTTTCCGCGGGAACCGAGCGCGCAAATCTTATAGGCGAGCTTCATATTTCGGCGGGAGTCATACCGAAATCGGTGGTTTTTCCGAGAAGAGCGGGCTACAGTGCTTCGGGTACCGTTATCGAAACGGGTAAAAACGTGACCCGAGTTTCTGTCGGCGATAAGGTCATCGTAATCTGGGGCAAGCACGATATGATCTCGGTGGTGGACGAAAGCAGGGTCTATAAGATCCCCGAAGGGATCTCAATGAGCGACGCCGCCTTTGCCCTTATTTCGACCTTCCCTATGGCGGCGATCAGAAAGTGTAATCTCGAAATGGGCGAGTCCGCAATGGTAATGGGCCTCGGTATCCTCGGTATGATGGCGGTAAAGCTGCTCCGCGTCGCAGGAGCCTATCCGATAGTTGCCGTCGACCCCGTTGCCGAAAAACGGGAAAAGGCTCTGGCCTTCAGCGCCGACTACGCCTTTGATCCTACCGATCCCGACTTTGCCGAAAAGGTAAAGAGGGTCACAAGCGGCGGCGCGAAGGTATGTATTGAGGTGACCGGTCTCGGAGCAGGTCTCGACAACGCCCTTGACGCCCTTGCCCGATACGGAAGAGTAGCCCTCCTCGGTTGTACCCGTCATTCCGATTTTACTATAGATTATTATAATAAGGTTCACGCAAGGGGTGTTACCTTCGTCGGAGCTCATACTATGGCCCGTCCTAAATACGAGAGCAGTGAGGGCTGGTGGACCGAGGCCGACGATATAAATGCCTATTTCGGCCTTCTTAAAGGGGGCAGACTGATTATGAGCGACCTTATGGGAGAATATCATTCTCCTAAGGATGCCCCCGAGGTCTATACCCGTCTTATAAACGAAAAGAATTTCCCCACAGTTCAGTTTGATTGGAGTCTTTTAGATGAGTAAAATTAAAATTGCCTTTATCGGCATCGGGCACGACCACGCAAAGCCGAATATTCTGAGCTTTAAAAATCACACCGACCTTTACGATGTCATAGGCTACTGCATCCCCGAGGACGACGAGCCGCAACCCTATCTTTCTCCCGACGATAAGCTTTTTGAGGATATGAAAAAGCTTACCCTCGAAGAGGTTCTGAATGACAGCTCCATCGAAGCGGTGGTCATCGAGGCGGTGGACAAAAAGCTCACCAAGCTTGCTCTTATGGCCGCCAAGGCCGGCAAGCATATCTTTATGGATAAGCCGGGAAGCGGAAGTCTCGAGGAATTCTCCGAGCTTATATTCGAGGTCAAAAGGCAGGGAACCGTTTTAGAGACCGGCTATATGTACCGCTATAATCCCTTTGTAGCGGAGCTTAAGGAACAGATCAAAAAGGGCGAGCTGGGCGATATAATCGCAGTTGAAGCCCAGATGAACTGTATTCATCCCGTGGAAAAGCGAAATTGGCTTGCCGACTATAAGGGCGGTATGATGCACTTCCTCGGTTGTCATCTGGTCGACCTTATCTTCAGTATTCAGGGGGCTCCCGAAAAGGTTACCGCCTATAACCGCTCCTCGGGTATCGGCGGAGTTTCGGCCGACGATATCGGCTTTGCGGTATTTGAATATAAAAACGGTGTCTCCTTTGCCAAGACCTCTGCCGTGGAATACGGCGGATTTGATCGCCGAAATCTTACGGTGGTGGGAACGAAAAAGACGGTTGAGCTCTGCCCCTTTGAGCAGTATGAGGAAGGCAAAATGTTCACCGAAAAAACCGAATATTCGGTATGGGATTGGACAAACAGGGGAGAGAAGAGCAAAATCTATCTCGACCGCTACGATACTATGACGGGCTACCTTTATAAATATATAAAAGGGGAAGAAAATCCCTTCACCCCCGACTATGAGCTGGAGCTTTACGGGCTCGTCCTTGCCGCCTGCGGAAAATAATAAAAATAGGAACTCTATAAAAAATAGAGTTCCTATTTTTACACTGAAAACATCTTTTATTTTTTAACAAATTCCTTGCCCGTTATAAGGTAGTTTATCGAAACGTTGAAATATTCCGACATTTTAACAAGCAGGTCGAGGGAGGGCTCCCGCTTTCCGTTTTCATAGTAGGAGATAGACTCTCTCGAAATGTTAAGGTCGGTCGCGACCTTAAGCTGATTAAGTCTTTTGCTTTTTCGTATTTCTTTTAAGCCCTTCATTAGATCACCCGTTATTATTGTAACCGTCTGTTACGCCATAAACTTAACAGTTCGTTACAATACGGATATAAAAAGGCTCTGTATTCCTTAGGAGACAATAAGAAAAAGGCCGCCGTCTACCTGACAGCGGCCTGAATTTACTTGTTCATCGGACCTTGGTCCTTTCTTAGAATGAAAAAATCTGTTTTCAAAATTAACTAAACTTTCGGACTCACGCCTTTACGTTTATTTTGTTCGAAGTTTAAACTTATTAAACCTTTGGACTCATTCCTTTACGGTTATTTGTTGTTCGGATAAAGACTTAACTGTACTTTGGACTCACCTCTTTCGTTTAGATTCTTAGTTTAACCTGAGGTTCTGCTTCCCTTTTCATCGGGTATCAGTCCTTTCCTTTCCAAGATTTTTTATTTGGATCTCTCTTCTGTGTCTTTAATATAGCACACTTTTAACAGTTTGTCAAGCATTTTATTAATAAAATTTGTAAAAAATAAATAATTTTCAAAACTATTGACTATAAATTTTGGTTGTGGTATAATTATATTTGGACGTGGTCAAAATGTTAACCCTTTTAAACGAGAAACAAATTGAATATATTTACAATACCTATATGGTGGTCGACTTTCCGCCTGACGAGCTTAAACCCCTCGCGCATCTGCTTCGAATGGTGGAGGAAGGCCTCTGCACCTACTACGCTTTATCCCGCGGCGGTGAGGTGCTTTCTTATTTTGGCCTATGTATTAAAGACGGCTTTGCTCTTGTCGACTATCTTGCCGTAAACCCCGAAAAAAGGGGGCAGGGAATCGGAAGCGAGACGCTGGAGCTTTTAAAAGAGGCGGCAGGGGATAATACCATTCTTATCGAGTGTGAGGATATTGCCGCAACCGAAGACGAGACCGAGAAGACTATCCGAACCCGAAGGATAAATTTCTACCTCCGCTCGGGCTTCACGCTAACAACCGCCAAAGCAAACCTTTTCGGGGTCGATTACCTCCTTCTGACCTACCCCGAAAAAAGCGATTCGGTCACAAGACACGGCTACGAAACGGTCTACCGCGCCATGCTTGGCGACGAGACGTATAATAAATCTATGAAGCTTTAAAACCCGAGGAATCCCTCGGGTTTTACCTTTTCGTGTGATTATAGCCCATCCGCAAAGGCGACTATTTCCTTTGCGGAGGCGATGAGTTTTTCTTTTCCTACCGTGCAGGCGATTCGGATATAGCCCTCGCCCGCCTTGTTAAAGGCGTTTCCCGGAACTACCGCAATATGCTTTTCGTCGAGGAGCCTGTAACAAAATTCCTCTGAGGAAAGCCCCGTTTCCTTAATATCGATAAAGAGATAAAAGGTCGATACGGGGTCGGACAGTCGCAGCTTCTTCGATTTTTTAAGCTCTGCCGTCATAGCAAAGCAGCGCTCTTTGAAGGTTTCACATATCTCTTTTTCCAAAGCCTCGCTATGCTCAAGCGCCTCCTTTGAGGCAAGCTGAGCAAACATACAGGCGCAGGAGTTCACGTTTTCCTGAAGGGTCGCGACCGCCTTTGCAATGCTTTCGGGGCCGCAAACGAACCCGACGCGGAAGCCGGTCATAGAAAACCTTTTGGAAAGACTGTCGATAAGAAGGGTCCGCTCCTTCATACGGGGAAGCTCTAAAATGCTTTTAAAGCTTCCGTCAAAAACAATGGTCCTATAGACCTCGTCGGTTAAAACGTAAAGGTCGTATTTTTCGGCAATTGCGGCGATTTCGGAAAGGGTATCGGGCGGAAGTATTACTCCCGTGGGGTTGGAGGGTGAGTTTATAATTATAGCTCGGGTCTTATCGCTGACCGCCTTTTCAATATTCGCCGAAAGCTCCTTCATATTTTCGTCGCCGATAAAGCTGACGTATTTCGGTACCCCACCGCACATTTTAACCATATTGGTGTAGTTCGGCCAGTGCGGCTCTAAAATTATCATCTCGTCCCCCGGATTGAGGATAGAGACTGCGGTGAGGTAGAGGGCGCCCATAGCTCCTGCCGTTACGGCGATCTCGTCTACCGAGTAGCGTATACCCGTTCTCCGGTAAACGTCGTCGCTTATGGCCTTGCGAAGCTCGGTAAGGCCTGCGTTGGCGGTATATTTGGTCTTGTTTTGGTCTATTGCCTTATATGCGGCGGCCTTTACTGCGTCGGGCGTCGGTATATCGGGGTCACCGAGAGTAAGATCGATAACCTCCTTATAGCTTTTT
Organism: uncultured bacterium; assembly: GCA_949293385.1. Lineage (GTDB taxonomy): Bacteria > Bacillota > Clostridia > Oscillospirales > Acutalibacteraceae > SFWF01. The sequence goes on from CASFDQ010000023.1 coordinate 10,109, forward strand.
GAACGGTCGTAAAGCTTTCTTACAAGCTGGGGCTCATTTTCGAGCACAGTATTGGAAACATACATAAAGATCACCTCAAGGATATTTTATACCTTGGGGTGATCTTCGTCTTAGTGTGCTCGGCACGCGTAATAACTTGGCGGTGAAAGTCCGCTACAGGCTTGGCAGTAGGAACTGTTAGCCGAAGACAAGGGCGTCCGCCGTGAGACGGAGTCTGAAAGAAGTCGGATGCGGAGACTTAAAAGTGTCT
>CASFDQ010000024.1 GCA_949293385.1 uncultured bacterium
AGACACTTTTAAGTCTCCGCATCCGACTTCTTTCAGACTCCGTCTCACGGCGGACGCCCTTGTCTTCGGCTAACAGTTCCTACTGCCAAGCCTGTAGCGGACTTTCACCGCCAAGTTATTACGCGTGCCGAGCACACTAAACTAAACCCCCTGTACATTTTGTACAGGGGCTTAGTTTAGCATTCTTTTGAGGAACGGAAATTAGGCTCGCAGGTAAGATTTACTCCAAGACGCTTAAAGACCTTTTCATCGATCTGAGAAAGCATAACGGTGGAATGAACCTCACAGCCGCGGAGATTTGAAAGCTGCTCCATAGCCTTTTCGGCGTCATCGTTGGTCGCTGCGCAGATAGAAAGGGCTATAAGTATTTCGTCGGTATGAAGACGGGGGTTGCGGTTACCTAAATGATCGACCTTAAGGTGACGTATAGGCTGAATGGTTTCGGGGGAGATAAGGTGAAGCTCATCGTCGAGTCCTGCAAGAGCCTTGAGAGCGTTAAGAAGAAGAGCCGATGAGGAACCCAAAAGATCGGAGGTCTTTCCGGTAATTACCCGTCCGTCGGGAAGCTCGATAGCGGCGGCGGGAAGTCCCGTAAGAAGGGCTTTTTGACGTGCAGGAGCGGTAACCTTTCGGTCGAGAGCGGTAACGCCCGCCTTCTTCATAAGAAGCTCCAGCTTATAAACCGTATCGTCATTTACCTTTCCGCATTTATGGTCACAAAGACCTACGTAATATCTGCGAATGATCTCGTCGCAGGCGGCTTTTCTCACGGCGGCGTCGTCGATAATACAGTTGCCTGCCATATTTACGCCCATATCGGTAGGAGATTTATAGGGGCACTTACCGTATATGGTTTCAAGCATAGCGGTAACTACGGGGAATATCTCAACGTCACGGTTATAGTTTACGGTAGTTTTTCCGTAGGCTTCAAGGTGGAAGGGGTCGATCATATTAACGTCGTTAAGGTCGGCTGTAGCGGCTTCGTAGGCGAGGTTAACGGGATGATTCAAAGGGAGATTCCATATCGGGAAGGTCTCGAACTTAGCGTAGCCTGCGGCAACTCCTTTTTTATGCTCGTGGTAAAGCTGAGAAAGGCAGGTAGCCATTTTTCCGCTGCCGGGACCGGGGGCGGTTACTACGACAAGCTCACGGGTCGTTTCTATGTATTCGTTTTTACCGTAGCCCTCATCGCTTACGACCTTACTGATATTTGAGGGATAGCCTTCGATAGCATAATGCTTATAAACCTTGACGCCAAGGCCTTCCAGACGGGTCTTAAAGGCTTTCGCCTGAGGCTGACCCGCGTAGCAGGTCATAACTACGCTACCGACGTAAAGTCCGATCTTACGGAAAATATCTATAAGGCGGATAGTATCCATATCGTAGGTTATACCAAGGTCTCCGCGAAGCTTGTTCTTCTCGATATGAGCGGCGTTGATAGCGATAACTATCTCGACCTGCTCCTTCATCTGAAGAAGCATTTTAAGCTTACTGTCGGGCTTGAAGCCCGGAAGAACTCGGGAAGCGTGAAAATCGTCGTAAAGCTTACCGCCGAATTCGAGATAAAGCTTACCGCCGAATTCAGAAATACGTTCACGAATATGTGAAGACTGAGTTTTAAGATATTTTTCGTTGTCGAAGCCTGTCTTGATCATTCTAAAACTCCCTTAAAATTGATATTACCATTATACAGCAATTCTCTCCGCTTTTCAATAACAAAAAAAAGAAAACCCCGAAATAATTTCGGGGTTTTAAGATCTAATCAAGGGAAGATTTAGAATATTGCTCCGGGAACCTTACCTATAGTGCCGATACCCTTAAAGTCTTCTACTTCGGAAGATGTTGCTCCAGAAGAGGATGACCCAGAGGAAGAACCGACAGAGGAGGAACCGTTAGAGGACGATCCGCCCGAAATTTCAGGCTTAGCATTATCGGTCATCTCGCCCCAAAGATTTTCGAGTTCTTCACGTTCTTCATCGGTAAGCTGATCTTCATCCCACTCGTCGTCAAAGTCCTGAGTAGCGTCTCCGGAGGTTCCGACCGAGGAGTTGGGTTTCTTATCGGTCTCGCCGTCCTTGTCCTTAGACTTGCCGCAAGCGGAGAAGGTAAGGATCAAAGCAAGGGAGAGAACAAGTAATAAAAGTCGTTTTAACATAATGTGAATTAGTTCCAAGGATCGGTGTTGAAGTCTTCGTCGAGGTCGTAGTCATTATCCCAGGAACCATCACTTACTACCGAGAAAAGAATGTCTTCGTTAGAAGAAAGCTTGAGAAGATCGAATTCAGGCTGAATATATGCTTTTTTCATTTCAGTATACCTCTCTAATCGTAATTATTACTGTGCGTTTGCAGCTGCGATAGCCTTTGCAAGGATAGTGTTACGGCAATTTACCATATCATCTCCGTTAATGCCTGCTATTGCGGCTTCAAGTTCGGCATCACCGGTAATATGGGCAACCTTATCGAGAGCAACGTTAAGAACTGCCTTGGAAGCTACGCCGCCCTGAATGTACTTATCAACAGAGTTTGCACTATAATGAGTTCCTCCTTTAGCGTCCTTGTAGTAAACTACAGCAGAGATCTTAACGCCGAGCATCTTAGCAGCCTTGGCATCGTCTGCATAAGCGAACTTAAGGGTAGCATCAAAATCTTTGATATCGGTGAGATCGGTAGTATAAGCTACAACTGAGCCTTTAGTATCAAGGGTAAGAGCCTCACCACCGAGAAGCTGAGTGGGATAGTAAATTACACCGAACTCGGTAACATCTTCTGCAGTAATGGATCCGTTTACAACAACTCCCTGCTTGCAGCCATCGGACTCGTCAAGCATACCAACCTTGTTAAGCTTTGCAACGCCGGCTTCGGTAGCAACAGCAACGGGGTCGAGATTAGCGGAAGTTCCGGTAAGCGCAGCAGCGTTATCGTCAGCGAACTTAACGTTTTCGAGGGTGAACTTAGGATCGGCAGTAGTTTTAAAGGTCACCTTAATAAGGAGGCGGGTTCCGGTAAGGTCGCCGATAAGGGTAGCGAAGTTAACGGAATTTTTGTCGTCGTAAACGATGGTATCGTCGTCTTCGGTGTTGTTCCAAGCGGTAACCTGAGGGTTAACAACGATTTCACTAACAGTTGCGCCTTCGTAAACGAGTTCGCCCTGAACACCGGCTACAGCGTCTGCGTTGTTAATGCGTACGGATACGGTATAGTCGTCTCCGACTACAACCTTTTTGGCTCCCTCGAGAACGATTGCGGGAGTAGTTTCAGCGGATACAGAGAAAACGCATACGCTGAGTACCATAGCAACAGTAAGAACAAAAGCTATGATTTTTTTCATAATTTTTCCTCCTATGACCTGATCGGTTAAGTAATATTAGCTAAAAGGTACTAACACCTTTTTCACTTTACTGTATTGTAGCATACCAATTTCTATTTGTCAAGTATGTTATGGCTTGTCATTTCGTACAAAATGAGGCGGCTTTTTTATGCATAATAACCACTGATTTTTAAAAAGCCAAAAGAGTGCTATTTTTTATCAAAATTATGCAATTATTCCTTCGATCAGAAGCTTTAAGGCAAGTATTATAAGGATTGAGCCGCCGAAAAATTCGGCCTTTCTTTTATATTTTGTTCCGAAAATACTACCTATTTTAACCCCTGTTGCAGAAATAACGAAGGTTATCGCGCCGATGAGCAGAACCGATAATATAATATTGAGTTTATAAAA
>CASFDQ010000025.1 GCA_949293385.1 uncultured bacterium
ACGATTGAACTGCTTGCTTCTTTAATTCTGCACTGTATTTCTTGTTCTTGTGCGTTCTTCTTGGCATAAATTTAATCCCCTTAAAGTAGTCTTGAAAACTTTTTGTTTTTTCAAGTGTCTACTCTAAGGGGATTATATCACTTTTTAGCCGGTTTTTACTTAATTTTTTTAAGTTTGAAGCCCTTTAAAGCAGATCCTCGTTGTAGATCGCTCTTGCTCCTCCGATAAATTTCGGACGGGATCTTGCGGCGAGAACGGTTGCGTTTCCTATTTTATTGTTGTCGAGCCTTACCGGTACGGCCACCTTTTTTATATGCATACCGATCATGGTAAAGCCGATATCGATACCTGCGTCGGCTGAAATTTCTTCCAAAGCAACGGGATCTTTCATATCTTTATAGGCGGCGGTGGCAAAAGAGCCTCCTGCCTTAGGCTGCGGCATAACGTTTACGGTATAGGCCCCTTTTACGGCTTCGGCCTCGGTAATAATGGCGCGGTTAAGATGCTCACAGCACTGTGCCGCGACAAACACGCCGGCCTCGTCGCAGGCCTTTTTTATTCCATTATATATATGTGTAGCAGTTTCGGGGGAGGAGTTGGTTCCTATTTTGTCGCCTACGACCTCGCTGGTAGAGCAGCCGACAACAAGGATCTTACCCTGCTTAAGTCCTGCTTTTTCGATTATTTCCTTAGCGGCGGCGTAGCTTTGTTCGGTTATCTTTTGCATTTCGGTCTCCTTGTATATAATATGTGTATATAATTATATACGAAAAATTCAAAAAATCAACATTGATTATTTCACGGTTATTATATATAATGTAATAAAAGTGAAAACTACGGAGGACGATATAATGAAAAAATACGTATCACTTATACTTTGCATAATTCTTTGCCTTACGGTTACGGCCTGCGGCGGAAAGGATAAAAAGCCCGACGCCGGCGAAAGCAAGCCTACCTCGGGCACGCAGTCGACCGTTTCTGATGACAGTTCTTCAAACACCTCTTCCGAAACAAGCTCCGAAGCTTCCTCTGAGGCATCCTCCTCCGAAGAAAGCTCGTCGGCCGAAACCCCCGACAACGGCCCCTCCTTTACCCCCGAAAAGATGCCTGCCGATTTCGACCCCACCAGCGAGGCCGAATGCTACGCCGTCGATTTCGATTCATGGCAGATGTATCTCGCAAATCCCTGGAACCCCGTTCCCGACGAATGGCTCACTATGCAGTACGGAGACAGCGGTCTTGCCAAGGTGCTTCAGAAGTACCGTCCCAACCCCGCGGTAAACTCTCAGCTTTATTTTGACGCCCGCGCTACCGATTATCTTCACGCGATGATCGAGGCGGCCGAAAAAGACGGAATAAACCTTGACGTTATCTCGGCCTACCGCACCAACGAGTTTCAGACCGGCAATTTCGAGCGTCAGGTAAACAGCGTTAAGGCAAATAACCCCGGCATCTCAGACGCCGAGGCAAGAGAAAAGGCGGCGACCGTCGTTGCAAAGCCCGGTACCAGCGAGCATCAGCTCGGACTTGCCGTCGACTTCAACTCGGTCGAGGACAGCTTCAGAAACACCCGCGCCTACAAATGGCTCGTTGAGAACTGCACCGATTACGGATTTATTCTCCGCTACGAGGCCGAAAAGCAGGATAAGACCGGAATCATCCCCGAGCCTTGGCACTATCGCTACGTCGGCGTTAAAAACGCAAAGCTTATCGAGGCTTCGGGCCTTTGTATGGAAGAATTTATCGAAAAATATAACGTAGAAGGATAAACTGATGAAAAAACTTATTCTATTACTTTTAATTTTAAGCCTTTGCCTTGCTTTTGTCGGCTGCGGAAAGGCAAAAGACACTACCGCCGATACCAAGCCCGCCGAAAAGCCCTCTTCGAGCGATAGCTCCTCCTCCGAGAAGCCCGAAGAGGAAAAAGAGGAATATAAGGTCGATTTCGACTCCTGGGAAATGACCCTTACCGATTCGGCTCATCCCCTCGCAGAAGGCTTCGCTCCCCCTCTCGCCACGGTTAAAAGCGCCTATACGAATCACCCGAATACCCGCTTTGACGCAAGGGCCATCGGACGCCTTATATATATGTTAGAGGATGCCGAGAAGGAAGGGATAACTCTTAAGATCGAAACTGCCTTCAAGAGCGAAAACGATCAGCTTTCGATCTTTAACGCTAAGGTCAACGAGGTTATGGACTCGGATATCACCCTTACCCTGAGGGAGGCCGAGGACATCGCAAAAACCGAGGTCGCCTTCCCGAGAACAAGTGAGCACGAGCTCGGACTTGCGGTGGATTTCGCAAAAGAGGGCTCGGATTTTAAGGAGACCGAGGAATATAAATGGCTTATCGAAAACTGCTACGATTACGGATTTATTCCCCGTTTTGAGGATAATCCGGCTCACTTCCGCTACGTAGGAGTAGAGAATGCGGCGGCCATAAAGGAATCCGGCCTTGGCTTCGACGAATATTTAAAACAGTTTGGAAATAAATAATTCTTGTAATATTTAAGGTTTTGCTATAAAATAGAAGTACGCCCCTAATAAAGGGGAGAAAGTGAGGACGGCAAATGCTCGACAGAACCCAAACTTTTTCTATCGGAAACGAACAGGAACAGGAGATAAGAAAAATTCTCCTAACGGTTTACGACGCTCTTAAGGAAAAGGGCTATAACCCCATCAATCAGCTTGTGGGCTATATCCTTTCGGAGGACCCCACCTATATCACCACCCACATGGGCGCCCGTAACCTTATTCGCAGGATCGACCGTGACACCCTGCTTCAGAATCTGGTCAAATACTACCTTACCCACTAAGCCACGGAGGAAAAACGATGAATTTTATTCCTGCCGGAGCAAACGGTCTTGTCGACTGCTTTTTGCTCGTAAAGGCGTCAAATAAAAAGACCTCCTCCAAGGGCGACGACTATCTTGATATGACCCTTGCCGACAAGTCGGGAGAGATCAACGCAAAGCTTTGGTCATACCTTCCTGCGGTTCACGGAGAATATCAGACCGGCGACATAGTTAAGGTAAGGGGTACGGTAAGTCAGTATAACGGGGCTGAGCAGCTCCGTATAGAAAAAATACGTCACTCTACCCCCGGCGATCAGGTAGATACCTCCGAGCTGGTGCAGACTGCGGGTTATTCGGGAGAAGAGATGTTTGCTTCGCTTATCGGCATCGCACAGGCCTTTAAGGACGACGACCTTAAGCGAATAGTTACGACCCTGCTCAGCGAGAACAAGGAGGCTCTGCTTTACTGGCCCGCCGCCTTCAAGCTTCATCACGCTATCCGCTCGGGCCTCCTGCTTCACACCCTTTCGATAGTAAGACTTGCCCAGAGGGTCGCAGAGGTATACCCCTTTATCGATAAGGAGCTTCTCCTTGCAGGAGCGATGCTTCACGATATCGCAAAAACCGCCGAGTACGAGATGACCCCGTCGGGTCTCGCTTCGGGCTATACCGTTAAAGGAAACCTTTTAGGTCATCTTGCTATGGGCGTCATAATGATAGAAGAAACGGCCAAAAAGCTCGGGATCGAGTCGGAGACGGTCGCCCTTCTTCAGCACATGGTCCTTTCACACCACGGAGAGCCCGAATTCGGAGCTGCGGTCCGTCCCGGATTTATTGAAGCCGAGCTGCTGAGTCAGCTTGATATGATGGATGCCCGTATGTTTGAAATGAGAGAAGCCACAGAAGGCGCTTCGGTCGGAGACTTTTCAGGCCGACTCTGGAGTATGGAAAACCGCAAGCTCTACAATCACGGACGGCTTGATTCGGAGAAGGAAACCAAGTTATTTTAATCTTAACAACTTAGTCTTATCTTTAGGGAAAAGGGACTTCGCAGGGGTCGCTTTGCGACAGGGATGCCTTACGGCATAGTTTCCTGCGGCTATGCCGCCTCTGAATAATAATAAATAAAAAGGAGATATAAATTATGACTATTACCAAAGATATGCTTATCGGAGACGTACTTGATATGGACGTAGGATGCGCAGAGTATTTCTTCGCCATCGGAATGCACTGCCTCGGCTGCCCCGCTTCCCGCGGAGAGTCCATCGAGCAGGCCTGCGAGGTTCACGGAACCGACGTTGACGCTCTTCTCGAAAAGCTCAACACTTATTTCGCAAACAAATAATGAAAAACCTTAAAAACAGGCTTTACACAGTATCGACCCTCGTGCCTCACGGTGCGAGGGTCGCCGACATAGGTACCGATCACGGTCACCTGCCCATATATCTTATTCAGCAGGGTATATCTCCCTTCTGCCTCGCCTGCGACATAAAGGAAAAGCCGCTTCAGAGCGCTCGCGAAAACATAAGGAAGGTCGGCCTTTCAAACCTTGAAGCAAGGCTAGGATCGGGGCTTGCCCCCGTTCTTCCCAACGAGGTCGACTGCATAACCGTAGCGGGAATGGGCGGAGAGGTCATCGCCTCCATACTCGAAGACTCTCCTTGGGTCAGAAACGAAAGATATACCCTCATTCTTCAGCCTATGACCTCGGCCGATGCCCTTCGTCGGTATCTCTGCGAAAAGGGATTTTCGATAAAAAAGGAGATCGCCTGTGAGGAGAACCGAAAGGTTTATACCGTTATGCTCGTTCGCTTTTCGGGAGAATGCTTTAGGCCGAGCGAGATCTTCTGCCGCGTCGGAAGACTTTCGCCCGACACCCCCGCCGCAGTAAAATATATCGAAAAGCAGATAAGGATCGCCGAGGAGCTTACGGCCGACCGAAGGGCCGCAGGGCTTGATACCGAAGGCTACGACGATATTTTAGCTAAACTGCTTGAGATTCTAGATAAACTATAGATTCTGCGTTAGGGAAAAGGGATAAGGGATGAGGGGAAGCTCAATAAATCCCCTTGCCAAATTAGTTCCCCCTCTTCCCTTTTCTCTCTTCCCTAAACCACAGGCTTTAAATCAGACGAAAGCTCAGCAAATTTGATAAACAACGGAGACTTGCTATGCCGCTTGACGGATTATTTTTACACCACCTGACAAACGAGCTTCAGAAATGCGTCGGTTGCCGAGCCGACAAGCTACACCAGCCGAATCGCGACGAGCTGGTGATATTGTTGCGCTCTGCAGGCTTTTCGGGCAAGCTCCTCATAACGACCCGTTCGGGCAGTGTGAGACTTCATATAACCGAGACCTCCCCCGATAATCCCGCCGAGCCGCCAAGCTTTTGCAGACTTCTCAGAAAGCATCTGTCGGCCGCAAAAATTACCGCTATCGAGCAGGCAGACCTCGACCGAATGGTATTCATCCGTTTTATGACCTATAACGAAATGGGCGATACGGTCTATCCCTTTTTGGCGGTCGAGCTGATAACGGGAAGAGCCAACGTTATACTTTGCGAGGAGTCGGGACGAATCATCGATGCTCTTCACCGAAGCGATATCGAACGCTCCGCCCGTCTTATTCAGCCGGGGGCTAAATATCGGCTTCCCGAGGCGCAGGTAAAGCTAAGCCCCCTTACCTGTGACACGTCGACCCTTGCCGAGGCTATCCTCAGCCTTTCCTCTCCCCTTTCCTCGGCGATTCTTTCGGTCTTGGAGGGAGTTTCTCCCCTCGTTGCCCGAGAGCTTGCGAAAAACGTATCCGAGTCCGACGAAATTGCAAACGAGCTTTCCGTCAGAGAAAGATCCCGCCTTTTCGAGGTCCTCTCGGCTTTTAAGGAAACCGCCGAAAACCCCGTCCCGTATATAGTAAAGGAGCAGGACGGCAGTATCAGGGATTTTTCCTACCTCCCCATAACCCAGTACGGCGGAGAGTCGTCGAAGGAGGATAGCTTCAGCCTGCTTCTCGACCGCTTCTACGGCGGCAAGGATACCGCCGCCAGAATACGGGGTATGGCTCAGGATATCTTAAAGCTTTTAAATAATCTTTTGGCCCGTACCGAAAGAAAACTTTCCTACCGCCTGAGCGATCTTGAAAAGTCGAAAAACCGCGAGGAGCTTCGCATTTACGGCGAGCTTATAAAGGCCAATCTATACCTTATAAAAAGCGGCTCCGAGATAGCCAGAGTTCAGAATTACTACGACGAAAATATGGGGTATATCGATATACCCCTCGATCCCGCGCTTTCCCCTGCCGCAAACGCCGCAAAATACTTTAAGGAATACAAAAAATCCTATACCGCCGAAGAACGGCTGACCTCCCTTATCGAAGAGGATAAAAAGGAGATCGAGTATATAGAGTCGGTACTCGACAGTCTTTCCCGCGCCGAGACCGCCGCCGAGCTGACCGAGATAAGGGCAGAGCTAAGCGAAGCGGGATATATTCACGCGCCCCTTTCAAAAAAGAAGCGTCCCGTCGTTTCCAAGCCTCTCGAGTTTATCTCTCCCTCGGGATTTAAGGTTTCGGTCGGAAAAAACAACCGCGAAAACGACCTTTTGACCCTAAAGACCGCCGAAAAGCACGACCTCTGGTTTCACACCAAGAACATCCCCGGCTCCCACGTCATTCTTTTTACCGAGGGTCGTACCCCCTCCGACGAGGATCTTCTTTTCGCCGCCTCCCTTGCGGCGGGTCACTCCAAGGCAGGGCAGTCGGACAACGTTCCCGTTGATTTCACCGAGGTCAGATACGTTAAAAAGCCCTCGGGAGCAAAGCCGGGAATGGTAATATATACCACAAACCGCACCGTCTACGTAAAACCGCAAAAATCAATTTAAATTTCACTTGTAAAACCTTAACAAATGTATTATAATGAATGTACTTTATGTTTTAAGCAAATACGGAGGTTCCGTCTTGAAAGAAATTGATATAACTAAAATAATAAAGCTTTTGCTTTCACATATTTTTCCCATTCTTCTTGCGGGAGTTATTTTAGCAAGCGCAGTTTTCTGCTATAACTCCTTTTGGTCGAAGCCGGTCTACCGCACCTCGACCTCGGTACTTATAAACAACGGCGGCCTTTCCGACGATCTTCAGTCCCCGAACGGCACTATCTCCTCGGCGATAATGTCGGCTTCTCTTTCCCTTGTTCCGACCTGTATCGATATGATGGAAAGCGATAATATATATAAGGAGCTGGCCAAGGCTCTGAACGATAAGTATTCCTTCTACGGGCTTCAGTCGCGCTTTGCCGTCGTGTCGAGAAACGAGCAGTCCCTCGTTATTGACATATACACCTACGGAAGCGACATAAGCGAGACCAAAAATATCGCCAACACGTTTTTGCAGATAGTTCCGACCTATATTTCAAACAATCTTACCGGTGCCGACGTTAAGATCATGGCCACCGCCGACAAGATCGTTAAGACCTCGCCGAGAACCGGCTTTAATACCGCGGTCGCCTTTATCGTCGGAGCCCTTCTTTGCGCGGCGGTATATATAATCATCGAGTTCTCGAAGAACACTATCGAAAACGAAAAAGACTTTAAGGCAAGATACGAGCTGCCGCTCCTCGGCACCGTTCCCCTTTTCGAAAACCATTCTCAGGGAGGTAAGCGCCGTGGACGCACAAAATAAACAGCCTTTAGATGCGGCCGAAATTCAGTTTGCGGTAGCCGAATCCTATAAGACCATCCGTACCAATCTGCTCTTCCTGCTCTCGCAGAATACGGGCTGTAAGGTCATCACCCTTTCCTCTCCCAAATCGGGCGACGGAAAGACCACCAACGCGATAAACCTTTCCATCGCATTTTCTCAGCTCGGTAAAAGGGTCCTTCTTATCGACTGTGACCTGAGAAGACCTACCGTCGCGAAAAAGCTTCGCCTCGAAGAGACCGACGGCCTTTCGGGTATTCTTGCGGGCTTCTCCCCCGTCTCCGAGTCTATTCTGAACGTTAACAACTTTTTGGACGTTCTCCCCGCAGGCGTTGCCCCGCCAAACCCCTCGGAGCTTCTTACCTCTCCCGCACTTGATAAGCTTCTCGACAGTCTTAAGCTCGTTTACGACTTTATCTTTATCGATACGCCCCCTATGGGAATCGTATCCGACGCTCTGGTCGTAGCGCCCAAGACCGACGGAGTTCTTATAGTCGTTAAAGAAAAAGCTACCCTTCATTCCGACTTTGAAAAACTGCTCGACAGTATTAAGCTCACGGGAGTACGTACCCTCGGAGCTATCCTCAACGCCTCCTCCGCCGAAGAGACATATTCTCATTATAAAAGCGTATACTGATATTAAACGGAGGTCTTGCCTCCGTTTGTTTTATCTTTTGAAAACTTCAATGCTATCAACAAGCCTTACGTTCTGCTGCGGCGCGTCGAAACAATCCGTACTTGACAGAGACGCCGCGCCCTACAACCTGAAAAAGGAAGATGTTATGATAAATTCCAAAACCTTAAACCTTCATAAAAACGGCGAGGTAGTCTACCTTACCTTTCCGAAGATCGAAGCGGCAAAAGGCGTCAGACACGCCTTCTCCACCCGTGCAGGCGGCGTCAGCAAGGGAAACTGCTCTGCTATGAGCTTCGGCTTTTCCCTCGGCGACGATAAAAACGACGTTCTTAAAAATTACGAGATCTTCTGCCAGGCATTCGGGGCGAAGGCCGAAGACTGCGTCCTTTCTCAGCAGACCCATACCGCAAATCTACGTATTGTAACAAGGGACGACGCAGGTAAAGGAATCTTCCGCGAACGGGATTATTCCGACATCGACGGCCTTGTGACCAACGAAAAAGGGCTCGTTCTCGTTACTCAGTACGCCGACTGCACCCCCCTTGCCTTCTACGATTCCGTAAAGAGGGTCGTTGCTACCTCCCACGGCGGCTGGCGGGGAACCGTAGCCGAGATCGCAAAGAAAACGGTCGAAAAAATGACGGCGGAATTCGGTTCTGATCCTGCCGACATCCTTTGCGGAATAGGACCGAACATCGGGCAGTGCTGCTACGAGGTCGACGACCCCGTTATAAACGAAATAAACAAGCTTTCTTATCTCGATCTTCCCTCCTGCTATACCGTAAAGGGAGGCGGAAAATATATGCTCGATCTGAGAGAAGTAAACCGCGAGATCCTTATTCACGCAGGGATAAGACCCGAAAATATCGACGTAGCCGACCTTTGCACCTGCTGTAACAGCGACGTTTTTCATTCCCACCGCGCCACAAAGGGTAAACGCGGAACGCTGGCGCTTATGATAGCTTTAGACTAACCTTCGGCTTCGCCGAGGTGAATATCTCTGTTCAGGGAAAAGGGACTTCGTAGGGGTCGCTTTGCGACAGGGGTGCCTTCGGCACAGTACTTTTCTGCGACCTCATCGCCCCTGCAAACGCAGTTTTGCCCCTGCTCGTCAGAGCCCCTGCGGCTATGCCGCCCCTAAACCGCAGGTCTTTAAGTTAGATAAAATCTCAGGCAAATTTGATAAAAATAAAAATCCGCTTTACAACGCTAAAAAATTAAAGTATAATATTTTAACAAAGCAAAGACGAAAAAGCTCTCTTTAAGATAAGGTTCGGATCATTCGTGTTTGCTTAACAGGATAATTTTTGAAAAGGGTGACCCAAATGCCTCAAAAAATAAACCCCGATATGCTTAGTGAAATGTACGAGCTTTTTGCCCGTATTGACGATCCCGAGGATTTTAAGCTTTTCCTCGACGATCTTTGTACCTATAAGGAGCTTGAGCAGATGGCAGGCAGAATCGCCGCCGCAAAGCTTTTTATGGAGGATAAGACCTACATACAGGTCAACGAGGTTACCAGCATCAGCTCGGCAACCTTAAGCCGAGTCAGCCGCTGTGTAAAGCACGGCGAAGGCTACAAAAAAATTCTTAAAAAATATAGCCAAAGCATTTAAACCCGAACCAGCCTAAAAGTGCTGTTTTAAGGCGTCTTTTGGCTCTTTGTCGCACATAAGCAACCGCTTTATGTGCTTCGCATCACCAAAATCCACTCATAAAACCGCGACTTTTAGGTCGAAGAATTTTGTGATTTATGGATTTTGCGGTATGCGAGGCAAAAACGCAGTTAATCCTTTCGGATTAACGAGTATTTTAACGATGTCAGAGCGTGAAATCCATATCCCAAAATCTGATTTGGGCTTAAACGCTTTGGCTAAAACGGAGGAAAAATAAATGAAGATCGAAACCGCTTGCATACACGAAGGATATACCCCGAAGCAGGGCGAACCCCGTCAGCTTCCCGTTTATCAGAGCACTACCTTTAAATACGACACCAGCGACTATATGGGAAAGCTTTTCGACCTTGAGGCCGAGGGCTATTTCTATACCCGCCTTCAGAATCCCACCAACGACGCCGTTGCCGCTAAGATCTGCGCAATGGAGGGGGGAGTTGCCGCAATGCTGACCTCCTCGGGTCAGGCCGCCAACTTCTACGCTATTTTCAATATCTGCGAATCGGGGGATCACTTTATCGCATCCTCCTCTATCTACGGCGGAACCTACAACCTTTTCGGCGTTACCATGAAGAAGATGGGAATCGAATGTACCTTCGTGGATCAGACCCTCCCCGAAGAGGAACTTGCAAAATACTTCAAACCCAACACCAAGGCGGTGTTCGGCGAGACCATCACCAACCCCACCTGCACCATCTTCGATTTTGAGAAGTTTGCCCGCCTTGCTCACGGTCACGGCGTTCCCCTTATCGTCGACAACACCTTTGCCACCCCCGTAAACTGCCGTCCCTTCGACTTCGGAGCTGATATCGTGACCCACTCCACAACCAAGTATATGGACGGTCAGGGAGTAAGCGTCGGCGGCTGTATCGTCGACAGCGGAAACTTCGACTGGATGGCGTATGCTGATAAGTTCCCCGGCCTTTGCACCCCCGACGAGTCCTATCACGGGATAACCTATGCCGAGCGCTTCGGCAAGGGCGCCTATATAACCAAGGCCACCGCTCAGCTTATGCGCGATCTGGGCTCCATTCAGGCTCCTCAGAACGCATTCTATCTTAATTTAGGCCTTGAGACCCTCGCCGTCCGTATGGACAGACACTGCGCAAACGCCTTAGCCGTTGCCAAATTTCTTAAGTCTCAGGATAAGGTTGCTTGGGTCCATTACGCAGACTTAGAGGGCGACGAATATTACGATCTCGCCAAAAAGTATATGCCTAAGGGCACCTGCGGCGTTCTTGCCTTCGCCGTTAAGGGCGGAAGAGAAAAGGCCGTTAAGTTTATGGACTCCCTTAAGTTCGTAAACATCGTGACCCACGTTGCCGACGCAAAGTCCTGCCTGCTTCACCCCGCCTCTCATACCCACCGTCAGCTAACCGACGAGCAGCTTATCGAGGCAGGCGTAGCCCCCGACCTTATTCGCCTTTCTGTCGGAATCGAGTCGGCCGACGATATTATCGCCGACCTTAAGCAGGCCCTTGAACTTATTTAAATATTCGGCTTCGCCGAGGTGAATATCACGATTTAGGGATAAGGGACTTCGTAGGGGTCGCTTTGCGACAGAGGTGCCTTCGGCACAGCGCTTTTCTGCGACCTCGTCGCCCCTGCAAAACGTAGTTTTGCCCCTGCTCGTCAGAGCCCCTCTTCCCTAAACCGCAGTCTTTAAACAGGATAATATCTTAAGCAAGTTTAATCAAATAGGAGTTTTCTTTCCATGCCTATTAAAATCCCCAACGAGCTTCCTGCTACCAAGGTTTTAAACGAGGAAAATATCTTCGTTATAACCGAGACCAGAGCGCTCACGCAGGACATCCGTCCTCTGCAGATACTTATAGTTAATCTTATGCCCACCAAGATAGTTACCGAAACTCAGCTTGCCCGAGTTCTCGGCAATACTCCTCTGCAGGTCGAGATGGAGCTTTTAATGATGTCCTCCCATAAATCGAAAAACACAAGCAAGGAGCATATGCTTGCCTTCTATAAGACCTTCGACGAGATCAAAGACCGCAACTTCGACGGAATGGTCATAACGGGAGCCCCCGTTGAGCATATGGACTTCGAGCAGGTCGAATACTGGAAGGAGCTTTGCGAGATAATGGAATGGAGCAAGACCCACGTCACCTCCACCTTCCATATCTGCTGGGCCGCTCAGGCCGCCCTTTATTACCACTACGGAATAGAGAAAAAGCCGCTGGATAAAAAGCTTTTCGGCGTTTTCGAGCATACTGTAGCCCATAAGGGCTCTATCCTTTTCCGCGGCTTCGACGATACCTTTATGGTACCCCATTCCCGTCACACTACCGTTCTTGCCGAGGATATCGAAAAGGTTCCCGAGCTTAAGATACTCTCTACGGGTAAGGAGGTCGGCGTTTACGCCGTTGCCACCGACCGCGGCCGTCAGATCTTCATTACGGGACATTCGGAATACGATGCCGACACCCTGAATCGCGAGTATCAGAGGGACAAAAACGCAGGTCTTCCCATCGACATCCCCGTAAACTATTTCCCGAACGATGACGATACCCTTCCCCCGAAGGTCACCTGGCGCTCGGGCGCAAACCTCCTTTATTCCAACTGGCTTAACTATTTCGTTTACCAGACCACCCCCTACGACATCACCACCATAAGCAAACATGAATGATACGAAGATAAGCCGTAAGTTTTCTTGCGGCTTATTTTAGAAGGAAGTATTTTATGAGCAAAAAAGAAAGCAGCACCGCCTGCGAGCTTTGTGTAAACTACGTCTGGGACGAGGAGGACGAGTGTTATTCCTGCCTCGTAAATTTAGACGAGGACGAATATATCGCCTTCGTTTCTAACCCAAACTACCGCTGTCCCTATTTCCGTCTCGACGACGAATATTCTATTGTAAGGAAGCAGAACTAATGCTTGAAAATGATATAAAAAAGGTCATAGACGGGGTCTATCCCTTCCATATGCCCGGTCATAAGCGGCAAAAGGAATGGCTTGAGGGGCTTTTTGACCTCGACATCACCGAAATATCGGGAGCCGACGACCTCCACGCGCCAAGCGGCGTTATTTTGGAGGCTCAGCGCAGGGTCAGCCGTAAGCTCCGCACGGTCAGTACCATATTTTTAACAGGCGGCTCGACCTGCGGAATACATTCGGCCATATCTGCCGTTTGCGGCAAGGGCGACAGCATCGTTATCGGTCGAAACTGCCATAGATCGGTTTATAACGCCTGTAACATAAATGACCTGAGGGCCGAATACGTCTATCCCGTTTTACGTCCGAGACTCGGCTGCTTCGGCGAGGTTCAGGCCGCCTCGGTGT
Source organism: uncultured bacterium (assembly GCA_949293385.1). GTDB lineage: Bacteria > Bacillota > Clostridia > Oscillospirales > Acutalibacteraceae > SFWF01. Next base: position 13,101 of record CASFDQ010000025.1, read on the forward strand.
CCGAAGCTCTGGAAAAAAGCGGTGCAAAGGCTGTAGTCATAACCTCCCCTACCTACGAGGGTATTATTTCGGACATTAAGGCCATCGCCAAGGTGGTTCATAAGCACAAGGCCGTACTTATCGTCGACTCGGCTCACGGAGCCCATTTAGGTCTTTGCGACCGTTTTCCCGAAAGTGCCCGAGACCTCGGCGCCGACATCGTAATAGAGAGCGCACATAAAACTCTGCCCTGCCTTACGGGAGCGGCCCTTATTCATATCTGCTCACACAGGGTAAGCTATTCAGCTCTGCAGGAGGCTCTCGGAATTTTCGAGACCAGCAGTCCCCCTTACCCGATTTTATGCTCTATCGACCGCGCATATAAGGCGGCCGAAAACGAAAAGCTTTTCGGGGAATATGCCTCTAGGCTCGACCGCTTTTACGAAAAAGCAAAAAATCTCAGACGATTATCCGTTACTGAAACGGGGGACCGCGGAAAGCTTGTTATCTACTGCGGCGAGGCCGATATAAGCGGCTTCGAGCTTAAAAAAACGCTTCGGGAAAGGTGTCTCATCGAATGTGAAATGGCGATGCCTGCCTACTGTCTGGCGATGACCTCGGTTGCCGATACCGACGAGGGCTTCGACCGACTTATATCGGCCCTTTTCGAGATAGACGGAACGCTTAAAAGCGGAAGCAGGTTCATCCCCCTTTCTCCCCCGAAGACCGAAAAGGCTTCGGGAAAATATGAAGCCGCTCTGTCTGTACCCCTGCCCCTCGAAGGCCTGCTCGGAAAAACCTCGGCCGAGTTTGTCTACGCCTACCCTCCGGGAAGCCCCATAATCGCCCCCGGAGAGGTCTTTTCGGAGGAAATTATCGGGTATGTAAGGCAGGTGTTTTCCTGCGGAGGACAGATTTGCTCCTCAAAGGGCGGATTTCCCGATTTTCTTTACGTTTTCAAAGAAAAACATTGATAAAATTTGCATTATATAGTAAAATTACTTTAGTTTGTTAAAATCCAAGGAGGACTTTTAAAATGTATGAAAATCTTATGAATTCCATCGGCTTCGTTGCCGAGTACGACCCCGAGGTTGCCTCTGCTATGGCCCTTGAGCACAAGCGTCAGCAGAACAACATCGAGCTTATCGCTTCGGAGAACTTCGTTTCTCCTGCCGTTATGGCCGCAATGGGCTCAATTCTTACCAATAAATACGCCGAGGGCCTTCCCGGAAAGCGTTACTACGGCGGCTGTGTAAACGTTGATATCGTTGAGAATATCGCAAGAGACCGCGCCTGCAAGCTCTTCGGCGCAGACCACGCAAACGTTCAGCCCCACTCGGGCGCTCAGGCCAATATGGCCGCATATTCCGCCGTTATCGAGCACGGCGATACCGTTATGGGTATGAATCTTGCCCACGGCGGTCACCTTACCCACGGCTCACCCGTAAACGCTTCGGGTAAAAACTATAACTTCGTTCCCTACGGCGTCGGCGACGACGGATATATCGACTATGACGAAATGAGAAGGATCGCTTTAGAGTGCAGACCTAAGCTCATCGTCGCAGGTGCTTCGGCCTACTGCCGCGAAATAAAGTTCGACGTTATCTCCGACATTGCCAAGGAGGTCGGCGCCCTCTTTATGGTCGATATGGCCCACATCGCAGGTCTCGTTGCCGCAGGACTTCATATGAGTCCCGTACCCTACGCCGACATCGTTACCACCACTACCCACAAGACCCTAAGAGGTCCCCGCGGCGGACTTATCCTCTGTAAGGAGGAGCTTGCAAAGGCTATCGACAAGGCCGTATTCCCCGGAAATCAGGGCGGACCCTTAATGCACGTTATCGCCGCTAAGGCGGTCTGCTTCGGCGAGGCCTTAAAGCCCGAATTCAAGGAATATCAGAAGAGGATCGTCGATAACGCACAGGCGCTTGCCCGGGGTCTCATCTCCCGCGGCGTTAAGCTCGTATCGGGCGGCACCGACAATCACCTTATGCTCGTAGACCTTATCGGAACCGAGGTTACGGGTAAGGAGCTTGAGCACAGACTTGACGAGGTCAACATTACCGCTAACAAGAACGCTATTCCGAACGATCCCGCTTCCCCCTTCATCACCTCGGGTCTTCGTATCGGTACCCCCGCCGCTACCACCCGCGGTCTCGGCATCGAAGATTTCGATAAGATCGCCGAATTCATCGCCCTCGCAATTAAGGATTTCGAGGCAAATAAGGAATATATCAAGGCAGGCGTAGCAGAAATCTGTAAGAAGTATCCTTTATATTGATCTCAACAGTATATTCTGATCTTTAGGGAAGAGGGAAGAGGGAAAAGGGGATGCTAATTTATCCCCTATCTCGTTGACGTTCCCCTCTTTCCTTGTTCCTTTGCCCTGACACACAAAAACGTTGTTTCCGCGAAACGAAACATAGAACATTATGTTTTACGGTGGTGAATTATATGGCATACTCTAATTTCAGCGAATTGCTAGTTTGGCAAAAGAGTATGATTTTATGTAAAAAACCTATGCGCTGGCCGCCTTCCTTCCAAAGGAAGAACTCTTCGCTCTGACTTCGCAAATAAAACGTGCCGCCGTTTCCGTTCCTTCCAATATTGCAGAAGGCAGTTCGAGAAATACTACTAAAGACTATATAAATTTTCTTTCTATCGCTCGTGGTTCTAATTCTGAATTGTGGACTCAACTGCTGCTTTGCAATAATCTTAATTATTTAACCGAAGAACAAACTTGTGAAACAATTGCTCTTTGCGAAGAAATAAGTAAAATGCTTAACACTATGATCGTAAAACTATCTGAAAAGATCAATTAAAATCCTTTTTCTTCATCTTATTGAAGACCCCCTCTTCCCTTTTCCCTTTTCCCTAACTATCAATCTTTACGGTGGTGATAAAAATGAGCAAGCCCCTTGCCGACCGAGTTCGGCCGCAAAATTTAGACGAGGTCGCAGGTCAGAAGCATCTTTTGGCTCAGGGCAAGGTCCTTCGCCGCATTATTGAGTCGGGAGAGATCCCTAACCTCATTTTCTACGGTCCCTCGGGCGTCGGAAAGACTACCGTTGCCCGTATAATTGCCGAAAAAAGCGGTAAAAAGCTCTATCATTTAAATGCCACCACCGCCTCTACCTCGGATATCAAGGCCATAATCGGCGACCTTGGCGGAATAGACACGGCGGGCGGCGTACTGCTTTACCTCGACGAGATTCAGTCCTTCAACAAAAAGCAGCAGCAGATCCTTCTCGAATACATCGAGACGGGTGACATTACCCTCATCGCCTCCACCACCGAAAACCCCTTCTTCTACGTTTATAACGCTATCCTCTCGAGAAGTACCGTTTTCGAGTTCAAGGAGCTTTCCCCCGACGATATCGTCGAGCCCATAAAGCGGGCGGCCGAGTTTTTGGCCGAGGAAAAGGGAATTTCGGTGACCCTCCCCGAGGATGTGGCGAAAAAAATTGCCCGTTCGGCCTCGGGCGACGTCCGCAGAGCCCTTAACACCTTGGAGCTTTGCGTTCTCACCTGCACAAGTGACGGCGCCGCCGAGGTTAGTGACGAGGTCTGTGAGCAGCTCCTTGCCCACAGCTCGGTACGCTACGACCGCGAAGGCGACGAGCACTACGACATTTTATCGGCCTATCAGAAATCTATGCGAGGCTCCGACCCCGACGCCGCGGTCTACTATCTTGCAAGGCTTCTTGCGGCAGGCGATCTGCCCAGCGCTTGCAGACGGCTTATGGTCTGCGCCTGTGAGGACGTCGGTCTTGCCTATCCGCAGATAATTCCCATCGTTAAATCGGCGGTGGATATCGCAAACGCGGTAGGTCTTCCCGAAGCCGCCATTCCCCTTGCCGACGCTGTGGTTTTAGTTGCCCTTTCTCCCAAGAGCAACACCGCCCACGACGCGGTATTTGCGGCAATGGATATAGTAAATTCGGGCAAGGGCGGAAGCGTTCCCCGTCATCTTCAGAACAAGCATTTTGACGGAGCCGATCAGGCAAATCCGGGTCAGTTTTATAAGTACCCTCATTCCTTTCCGAACCGCTGGGTAGAGCAGCAGTATCTTCCCGACGGAATAAAAAATATGAAATTCTATCAGCCGGGCGACAACAAGACCGAGCAGAAATTCAAGGAATACTGGGATATAATTAAAAACAGAAAATAAAGGAGATTTTATTATGAGCAAGGTTATTAAGGTTGGTATAATCGGTTGCGGCGGTATCGCAAACGGCAAGCACATGCCCTCCCTTAAGAAGGTCAAGGACTGTGAAATGGTCGCTTTCTGCGACATCGTTGAGGAAAGAGCCCAAAAGGCCGCCGAAAAGTTCGGAGCCGAGGGCGCAAAGGTTTTTACCGACTATAAGGAGCTTTTAAAGCTTACCGACATCGACGTGGTTCACGTCTGCACCCCCAACCGCTCACACAGCTTTATTACGGTCGACGCATTAGAGGCAGGAAAGCACGTTCTTTGTGAAAAGCCGATGGCCATAAATTCCGCCGAGGCCAAAAAGATGCTTGACGCCGCAAAGCGCACCGGCAAAAAGCTCTCCATCGGATATCAGAGCCGTTTCCGTCCCGACGCACAGTACCTTAAAAAGGAAGCCGAGACCGGCCGCTTCGGCGATATTTACTACGCAAAGGCTACCGCACTCAGAAGAAGAGCCGTTCCCACCTGGGGCGTATTCCTTAACGAGTACGAGCAGGGCGGCGGTCCCCTTATCGACATCGGTACCCACGCTCTCGACCTGACCCTCTGGACCCTTAACAACTATAAGCCGAAATACTGTGTCGGAACTACATATCATAAACTGAACGGTATGAAAAATCAGGCCAACGCCTGGGGCGACTGGGATCCCGAAAAGTTTACGGTCGAGGACAGCGCCTTCGGCTTTATCGTTATGGAAAACGGAGCCACGATAGTTCTCGAGTCCTCCTGGGCCCTTAACTCCCTCGACACCCGCGAGGCGGTCACCTCCTTCTGCGGAACTCTCGGCGGCGCCGATATGAACGACGGTCTCAGAATAAACGGAGTTAAACATAATACTCAGTACGTTGAGAAGCCCGATTTCTCGGTCGGCGGTGTTGCCTTTAACGACGGTGCCGCGGGCGAATCGGCGGCAGACGCAGAGGAAAGACTCTGGATCGAGGCGGTAAGAAACGATACCGACCCCGTGACCCTCCCCGAGCAGGCCTACGTCGTAACCCGAATCCTTGAAGGTATATACGAATCGGCCAAGACCGGCGATATCTACAGATTTACCGAAGAATAATTTTAAAAGGAAGCAGATATCTGCTTCCTTTTTTGTAGGCCGTACACTCGGTATCGGTTGCCCTGTTCACAAATCGCTGATCCAAGCATTGACAATTGGGAAATGTTGTGATATAATGCGAAACATTGGAGTTGATTTATCTTGTTATCCTTCGAAAGACGAAACGCGATATGCGACATCATTAAAAAGCAGGGCAGAGCCGATATAACCGCCCTTGTAAACAAATTCGGCGTATCTGCCGAGACGATAAGAAAGGATCTTATCCTCCTCGAAAAGCAGGGGCATCTGCGCCGCGTTCACGGAGGGGCCTTGGCGATAGGCGGCTCGGTGCCGACCCTTTCTCTCGACCAGCGGGCAGGCCTGCACCTCGATAAAAAACGGGAGCTTTGCCGACACGCACTTTCCCTTACCGAAGAGGACGATTGGCTCTTCCTCGACGCAGGCTCTACCACCGACGAGCTGCTCCCCCTTCTTACCGAAAATTTTAAAAGGCTTCATATCGTAACCTACCACGCCACCCTCGTAAACCGTCTCTCCTCCTGCCCCGATTTTGAGATATTCGTTTGCGGAGGAAGGCTTGAGCGGGCCGAGGAATATTTTTACGGACCCCTTACCGAAGCGGCCCTCCGCTCCTTCAGGGTAAACAAGGCCTTTATCTGCCCCTCCGCCTTTTCCCTTGATGCAGGCGCGACCTCCTGTCATTTCGAATGTATCTCCATAATGCAGACCGCCGCAAGCATTGCCGACAAGGTCTATATTCTTGCAGACAGCGAAAAGCTTGAAAAAAACGGCAACTTCCGTCTTTTCGGGGCCGATAAGCCCGACGGCATCGTAACCGATTCGAATATACACGAAGAAATATATTCTCTTTACCGCGAAAACGGAATAAAGGTTATAAGAGGCTAGTTATGAACAGCTATTCCAAGGATATTTCAAAACACAAAAATCGCCGCATACCTCCTATCGTTATACTTTGTGCCTTTGTCTATATGGTCAGCTATCTCGGCAGACTGAGCTTTTCCTCGGTTATGGTCGAAATGATAGAAGAAGGCTTCGACAAGGCCCTTATCGCTATTCCCGTTACCGCTCTTTCGGTAACCTACGGCCTCGGTCAGCTCGTTTCGGGCTATCTCGGCGACAAGATAAGCCCCGAAAAGATGATATTTACGGGACTTATCATCTCGGCGGTGATGAATTTTTCGATTCCCTTTGTCTCCGCCTCTATCGTCGCAATGACGGCGGTCTGGTGTGTGAACGGCTTTGCTCAGGCTATGATGTGGCCCCCCATAGTCAAAATTTTAACCACCCGTCTTTCCCCCGAGGCCTATCATAAAAACGTCGTCTATATCGGTTGGGGCTCCTCGGTCGGAACGATAATCATCTATCTTTTCGCTCCCTTTGCTATCTCGGTCGCAAATTGGAAGGTCGTGTTTTTCTTTGCCGCCGCCTGCGCATTGACCCTTGCCGTTGTCTGGAGCCTTACCGTCTACCGCTCCGAAGCTTTGGAAAAGGGCAACGCCGACTCGGATACCCCCTCGGTCACGGTAGAGCGCAGACCCTTCCACGGCTTTGCCGTTATCCTTCTCGGGGCTATCCTTATATCCATCGCCCTTCAGGGAATTCTCAGAGACGGAATCGCCAACTGGATGCCTACCTACATTACCGAGGTCTTTAAGGTCGACAGCACGGTATCCATCTTAACGGGAATCGCCCTCCCCGTATTCAGTATGTTTATAATGTGGTTTTCGGCCTTCGTCTACCGCAGGCTCATACGAAACGAGTCGATGTGCGCCGCGCTCTTCTTCGGACTTTGCGTAATAGCTCTCGGGGTCTTGTCCTTTGCATCGGCCGCTTCGGCGGTCCTTTCGGTGGTCTGCCTTATGGTGGCTAACGCCGCGACCCACGGTGTAAATATGATGTACACCTCCCTCGTCGTTCCGAATTTTGCCTGCTACGGAAAAACCTCCTTCGTTACGGGACTTATAAACTCCTGCGCCTACGTGGGAAGCGCGATCTCGACCTATGGCGTCGCCCTCATTTCGAAATATTTCGGTTGGAGCGGAACGATGGTCTCCCTGCTTATCGTCTCGGTTTTGGGTATCGTCTTTGCCCTTGTTTCGGTCCCTTACCTTCAAAAACTCAAAAACCTGAATAAAAATTGCTAAAAAATGGCACAAAGAATTGCAACCTGCGACTCTTTGTGCTATAATATCTTATTATTTACCCCTTCCACCGCGTCGCGGTCCCCCTTCCCCTTTAAAAAGGGGACGGCAGGTACTACTTAAGGTAATTTTTATGGATAAGAAATAAAATCCGTCCCTTGTCTCTCTTTCACAAACTTTAAGAAAGAATATGACCAAGGAAGAAAAAAGGCTTTGGTACGATTTTTTGCGCAACTATCCGATTCGTTTTAAAAAGCAAAAGGTGATCGGACGGTATATCGTTGATTTTTACTGCGCAAGGGCCGGACTCGTGATAGAATTAGACGGGTCGCAGCATACATATCCGGAAGCTCTCGAATATGACGCAAAGCGGACCGAATATCTCGAAAAGTATGGTTTAACCGTTATAAGAATTGCAAACGAAGATGTGAATAAACATCTGACCGAAGTTTGCGAATATATAGATCAAACGGTTATGCAAAAAATTAACTCGATCTGACCCCGCCGTAGGCCTTCCCCTTTGAAGGGGAAGGGCGACCGTCGCAGACGGTGGTGGGGGTAGCATCTGTCTAAAAGGTGATATTATGAAATTCAAAGCGGCCGAAAGGCTGAATAGGTTTGAGACGGGAATTTTTGCTTCCCTCAACGCCGAAAAGGATAAGCTTATAAAAGAGGGCAAAAAGGTTTACAACCTCTTTATCGGAACTCCCGATTTCGCTCCCCCCGCCCACGTTACACAGGCGGCAAGCAAGGCGGCCCTCGACCCTGAAAACTGGAAATATTCTCTTACCGAGACCGACGAGCTATTAGAGGCCGTTTGCGATTATTACGGGCGCCGCTTCGGCGTCAGCATTACTCCCGACATGATAACCGCCGTAAACGGAAGTCAGGAGGGAATGGGACATATAGGAATGGCCCTTTGCGATAAAGGTGACGTCGTTCTCCTTCCCGACCCCGGCTATCCTGCCTTCTTCGCAGGGGCAACACTGGGCGAAGCCGAGATCGTTTACTATCCTCTGACGAAAGAAAACGGATTTATGCCGAGGCTCGACCTTTTGGACGAGGAAATTCTAAAGAGAACGAAATACATCGTTCTCTCCTACCCCTCAAACCCCGTCGGTGCCGTTGCAGATAGGGCGGTTTTCGAAGAAATTATCGGATACGCCAAAAAATACGGCTTTCTTATAATAAACGATAACGCCTATTCGGATATTATTTTTGACGGAAAACAGGGCTTCTCATTTTTATCCTTAGAGGGAGCATACGAGGTGGGAGCGGAATTCTTCTCCCTCTCGAAATCCTTTAACGTAACGGGGGCAAGGATCTCCTTCCTCATCGGAAACAAGGATATTGTAAACGCCCTTAAGAAGCTTCGAAGTCAGTACGACTTCGGTATGTTCTACCCCGTACAAAAGGCGGCCGTAGCCGCCCTTACCGGCCCTACCGACGCCGTTTTGGCTCAGTGTCGCGAATACGAAGCAAGAAGAGACGCTCTCCTCGCGGGACTTAAAAAATACGGCTGGGATATCCCGAAAAGTCAGGGCACTATGTTTGTTTGGGCGCCCCTTCCGAAGGGCTTTACCGATTCGAAACGCTTCTGTGAGGAGCTGGTAAAGGAGACCGGTGTTCTCTGTACCCCCGGAATCGCCTTCGGACCTCACGGAGAAGGCTACGTTCGGTTCGCCTTGGTCCTTCCTCCCGAAGCCTTAAGCGAGATCGCCGACGTTGTCGGCAAAAGCGGATTTTTAGATAGGAGATAGCATTATGTACATTTCAACCTCAACCGAGCCCCTTTTTAATCTCTTCGGATATAAAAAGGCACTTAATATGCTGAAAGATGCGGGCTTCACCGCATTTGACCTTACCCTTTGCGGTTCCTCCCCCTTTCCGTGTGCGCCCTTCGACGGCGACGATTACGCGGAGGTTGCCCGCGAGGTTCGCGCCTATGCCGACAGCATCGGCTTTCCCTGCAATCAGGCGCACGCCGTTTTCGGTTCCCATTACGGCGCCGCAAAGCCCGGAACCGATATTTTCGAGGGCACCGTGCGCAGTATGGAGATCGCTTCTATAGTAGGAGCAAAGGCCATCGTCGTTCATCCTATGCAGTACCTTTACTATATGAGCAACGCAGAATTTTTAAAGGAAGAAAACCTCCGTTTTTATAACGACCTTCTCCCCTATGCCGAAAAATTCGGGATAATTATGCTTACCGAAAATATGTGGCAGAACAATCCCAACAACGGCTGTATAATTCAGTCGACCTGCGCGGAGGCTAAGGAGTTCTGCGAGTATGTCGATATGATAAACTCCCCCTACCTTAAGGCCTGCCTCGATATCGGTCATACCGATCTTACGGGCGAAAGCGTCGCAAATATGATAAAAACCCTCGGCAAGGACCGTCTTTTCGGACTTCATATTCACGATGTAGACGGTCACCGCGACAATCACACCCTCCCCTATACCCGTCACGTAAACTTTGCGGAAATGATCGACTCGCTGGCCGAGATCGGATACGAGGGAGACGTTACCTTTGAGGCAATGGGCTTCGTTATGCCCTTCCCCGAAGCGCTTTTCCCCTCTGCGTTTCGTTTAATGGCCGACGTGGGTCACTATTTCGCCGATGAGATCTCCAAAAAAATGGCAGTTGAAAAATAGTATCTCATACTGTATAATAAAAGTAACAAAATCTTACTAAGGAGTTTTCTTTTAATGTCAAAAATTAAGATCGTTACAGACTCAGCCTGCGACATCTCCTATAAAAACGAGGATCTTTACGATATTGAGATCCTTCCTTTTCAGCTCGCTATAGGCGACGAATCCTACACGAGCCGTGTCGATTTTGATAACGCTAAGTTTTTCGAGCTTTTAGAAGATGCCGAGGATATCCCCAAAACGAGTCAGATAACCGCCTTCGAGTTCGGCGAGCTTTACGGCGACCTCTTTGAGCAGGGCTATACCGACGTTATCTACGTCTCTATCAACAGCGAAGGCTCCGCCACCTATTACAACTCGGTTCAGGCCAAGGATCAGTTTTTTGAAGATAACCCCGACGCCGCCGGAAAATTCAACATCTACTGCCTCGACTCAAAAACCTATTCGGCAGGCTACGGCTACCCCGTCGTTGAGGCCGCCAAAATGGCCGATAAGGGTTACGAAGCCGCTGAAATCGTTAAGTTCCTCCGCGACTGGTTCGAAAAAGGGGTAATTTACTTCGGACTTTATACCCTCAAGTACGCAAAAAAATCGGGAAGAATTCCCTCTGCCGCCGCCTTTGTGGGCGAGCTTCTGGGCCTTCGACCCATTCTTAAGATATTCGATAAGCAGATCGTCACCGACGACAAGGTCAGAGGCGACTCTGCGGTTATTCCCGCCCTTTCGAAAAAGCTTTCGGAAAATATTGAGGAGGGGACTCCCTACTGCATCGTTTACGGAAACGATTCCGAGGTTCGCGACGCTATGGCGGCCGCCGCTACCGAAGCTGTCGGCTATCCTCCCTCCGATTTTTATCAGATCGGCGCCGCGGTTGCCATAAACGCAGGTCCCGAGCTTGCGGGAGTTGCATTTAAGACAAAATAAGTATTTTGACCGACTTTCTTTAAAATGTCGGTCTTTTTTCTTGCATATTCGGTCTTTACTATTGATTTTTTTCATAAAGTGTCTTAAAATATAGATATAATTTTTTTAATAGGAGTTCTTTTCTATGGAAAAAAAGCTTGAGATATTTTCTTATTTCGACGTTCCCGGAACGGTCAGATCTATCACACCGCACGGAAACGGTCACATTAACAACACCTTTCTTATCGAAACCGTAAACCTTTGCGGCAAAGACGCCCGCTATATTCTTCAGGCCGTAAACAAAAACGTTTTCACCGACGCCGTAGGCCTTATGAATAACATCCAAAAGGTTACCGAATTTTTAAAGAAGGTCTCCGACGATGCCGACCCCCGCGGAATTATGCGTCTCGTTCCCGCTAAGAACGGCCTTTACTATCATATCGACGAGGAAGATACCTGCTGGCGAGTTTACGACTTTATCGAAAACGCCGTTTCCATCGAGCTTCCCGAAACCTTAGACGAATTCTACGAATGCGGCTATGCCTTCGGTAATTTTCAGAAGCTCCTCAACGACTTCCCCGTAGAAGAGCTTAGCGAGACCATCGTCAACTTCCACAACACCCCTTGGAGATACGAAAACTTTAAGAAGGCGGTCGAAGAGGACGTTTGCGGAAGAGCCGCTTCGGTCAAGGACGAGATCGACTTCGTTAACAGCGAGAAGGATTTTTACTCGGTCCTTTTCGATAATCAGAAAAAGGGTCTTCTTCCCTTCCGCGTTACCCATAACGACACCAAGCCCAACAACGTAATGCTCGACGCCTCTACCAAAAAGGCTCTTTGCGTCATCGACCTTGATACCATTATGCCCGGATTTTCGGTAAACGATTTCGGCGATGCTATCCGCTTCGGCGCAAATACTGCCGCTGAGGACGAGAAGGATCTTTTCAAGGTAAGCCTTTCCTTAGAGCTCTTCGAGGCCTACGCCAAGGGCTTCTTAGAGGGTACAGGCGGACTTCTCTCGGCCGACGAGGTTATGCTTATGCCCGAGGGTGCCAAGATGATGACTATAGAGTGCGGTATGCGCTTTTTAACCGACTATCTTCAGGGCGATACCTATTTTAAGATTCACTACGAGGGTCACAACCTTGACCGTTGCCGTACGCAGTTCGAGCTTGTTCGCGATATGAACCGCAAATGGACTCAGATGAAGGAGATCGTCGGTCGTTACGCAAAATAATTTTCAAAGGAGAAATTTTATGAACTACATAACCGTAAATTCCTACAAAGAGCTCAGCGCTAAGGCTGCTCAGCTTATCGCTTCGGTAGTTACCCTGAAGCCCGATTGTGTTCTCGGTCTTGCCACAGGCTCCAGCCCCATAGGTACCTACGACTGCCTTACCGAAATGTATGAAAAGGGTATGCTCGACTTTTCCCGCGTTACCTCTGTAAACCTCGACGAATACGTCGGACTCAGCGGCGATAACGATCAGAGCTACCGCTATTTTATGAACACCAACCTTTTTAACCGAGTTAACATCGACAAGGCCCGTACCTTCGTACCGAACGGTCTTGCGGCCGACCCCGCGAAGGAAGGAAAAGCCTACGACGAGCATATCAAGGCTCTTGGCGGTATCGATATTCAGCTTCTCGGTATCGGACTCGACGGTCATATCGGCTTTAACGAGCCCGACAGCCGCTTCATCCCCGAGACTCATCTCGTCGACCTGCACGAATCGACCATCGAGGCAAATTCCCGTTTCTTCGCTTCCCGCGACGAGGTTCCCACCAAGGCTATCACTATGGGAATGATGTCTATTATGCAGGCCAGACGCGTACTTCTTATCGCTAACGGCCCTAAGAAAAAGGAAATTATGGAAAAGGCCTTCTTCGGCCCCATTACCCCCGAGGTCCCCGCTTCTATTCTTCAGCTTCACCCCGACCTCACCGTAATCTACTGCGAGAATGAATAATATGATAATAAAGAATGCAAATATCTTCGGAAAAATAAAAAATATCCGCATTGAGGACGGAAAGTTCGTTTCCTTCCCCGATTTTGTAGAGTCCTTCGACATCGACGCCGAAGGAAAAAGGGTCATCCCCGGTCTTATCGACACCCATACCCACGGCTGTGTCGGTCTTGATACAATGGATGCCGATTTCGAGCCTATGTGCCGCTTCTACGCCGAGCACGGAATCACCTCCTGGCTCCCTACCACTATGACCGCAAGCTTCGACGACCTGCTTAAGGTAGTAAAGGCCAAGCGCGACTTTAAGGGTGCTCAGATCTTAGGCTTTCATTTAGAAGGTCCCTACATAAATTTTAAATACAAGGGCGCGCAGAACCCCGCCTTCGTTCGAAACCCCGACCTCGAGGAGTTTAAGACCTTAAGCCGTTACGCTCCCATAAAGATGATAAGCCTCGCTCCCGAAAACGAGGGCGCCACCGAGTTTATAAAGGAGGTCACCCCCTCCTGCGTAGTAGCCTTCGGTCACACCGATTGCACCTACGAGCAGGCTATGGCGGGATTTGAAGCCGGAGCCAACTGCCTTTGTCACACCTATAACGCCATGCCCGGTATTCATCACCGAAACCCCGGCCCCATCGGCGCGGCTATTGAGACGGGCGCCTATCCTCAGCTTATCTGCGACGGACTTCACGTAAAAAAACCGGTCGTCCTTATTACCTATAAGGCCTTCGGAAAGGAAAAGGTCGTATTTATCAGCGACAGCATCCGCCCCGCAGGTCTTCCCGACGGCGTTTACGAGTCGGGCGGCCTCGACATTTATCTTAAAGACGGCGTAGCCACCTTAAAGGACGGCACCATCGCAGGAAGCAGTTCTACCCTGCTCGACTGCGTTAAAAAGGCGATCGAGTTCGGTATTCCCTTTGAGGACGCGGTCTATATGGCAACCGAGACCCCTGCAAAGCTTCTCGGAGTCAACAAGGGACGTATCGCCGAGGGCTTCGACGCCGACCTTGTTATTCTAAATAACGACCTTTCGGTAAATACCGTAGTTATCGCGGGAGAAGTGTTTAGTTAACAGTGATCAGTGGTCAGTGGACAGTGGTCAGTGATCAGCGGTCAGTAAACAGAAAAAAGAGAACGCAACGGAGGCACTTCGTAAAGAAGTAGTCTCCGTTTTCTATATAAAATCGAGTAGGAGGCTACCCATTAGTTGAGTAGCCGACCTCTCACACCACCGTGCGTACCGTTCGGTACACGGCGGTTCAATCATATTAAGTGCATAGACTTGTACGCTTCGGATATGTCATAATATCCGCGGCGTGCA
>CASFDQ010000026.1 GCA_949293385.1 uncultured bacterium
GCTACTCAAAGGGCGTTTTACTCTTTTTCTGTGCGAAGCACCCCTGCAAAACGCAGTTTTGCCCCTGCGCAGCCCCTCGTCCCTAAACTGCTTCGGTATCCGTCTGACCACTGTCCACTGTTCACTGACCACTGTCCACTGACCACTAAAAAAAGACCCTTTCGGGTCTTTTTTTATTACATTCTGCTCCACTTAACGCCCTGAGGAGTATCCTCGAGGACTATTCCCATTTCCTTGAGCTTATCGCGGATTGCGTCGGCGGTCTTGAAGTCCTTGGCCTTACGGGCGGCGGTGCGCTGTTCAATGAGCGCCTCGACCTCGGCGTCAAGGTCGTCGGCCTTGCGATTATAAACGAGGCCTAAAACGTAGGTGAGCTCGTCGAAAAGGGCTATGGCGGCCTCTATGGCTGCCTTTCCTGCGCCCTCGGCAACCATGGTATTTATCTCGCGTACCATAGAGAAGAGAACGCCGATAGCGTCGGCGGTATTGAAATCGTCGTCCATAGCGTCGATGAACTCCTGCTTATATTTTGCGAGGAATTCGGGCGATTCGCCGCCCTCGGCCGCATTCTTAAGGGCGAAATCGAGGTTATCGCGGCAGGTATAAAGGCGTTCCAGCGCATTCTTGCCCTGCTCTAAAATATCGGTAGAGTAGTTTATGGGGCTTCTGTAGTGAGAGGAGATCATCAGATAACGGATGGGCTCGTAGCCGTAGACGTTTGCTACCTCACGGACGGTGAAGAAGTTGTTCAGCGACTTGGACATCTTGCGATTATCGACGTTAATATAGCCGTTATGCATCCAGTAGTGTGAAAAGTCGCAGCCGTTGGCACATTCGCTCTGTGCTATCTCATTTTCGTGGTGTGGGAAGATAAGGTCCTGACCGCCGCAATGAATATCGATGGTCTTGCCGAGGAAGCGTCCTGCCATAGCCGAGCACTCGATATGCCAGCCGGGGCGTCCCTGACCCCAAGGAGAGTCCCAATAGGGCTCGCCGGGCTTAGCCGATTTCCAAAGGCAGAAATCCATAGGATCTTCCTTAATTTCGGTAACGTCGATACGGGCGCCTGCCTCCAGGTCGTCGAGAGGCTGATGTGAAAGCTTTCCGTATTCCTTAAACTTCTTGGCGCGGAAATAAACGTCACCCTTAGACTTGTAGGCGTAGCCCTTTTCGATAAGGGAGGAAATAATATCCTGAATAGCGTCGATATTTTCGGTAGCCTTGGGATGAACGGTAGCTTCTCGGATATTAAGGCCCTTAGCGTCGGTCCAGAACTCATCAATATATCTTTCGGCAACCTCTTTTACGGTAATTCCCTCCTCGTTAGCCTTCTTTATAAGCTTATCGTCGATATCGGTAAAATTCTGAACGAAGTTTACCTTATATCCGCGCCACTCAAGATAGCGGCGAAGCACGTCGAAAACACAGAGGGGGCGGGCGTTACCGATATGAATATAGTTATATACGGTAGGGCCGCAGGCGTATATCCTGAGGGTTCCCTCCTCTACGGGAACAAGCTCCTGCTTTTCTCTTGTCAAGGTGTTAAAAATTTTCATATTATTTTCCTTCCTTAAGCTCTTTTATTTCTTTGTTCAGCTTATATATTTCGCCCTCTAAGCGACAGAACTCCTGACTTATCGGGTCGGGAATATGGATCTGATCAAGGGGTTTTATCTTTTCTCCGTTTAATCGGACGACCCTTGCGGGAACGCCGACGACGGTAGCCCCCGCGGGAACCTCTTCAAGAACTACGGCACCTGCCGCAATACGGACGTTGTCGCCGACCTTAAAGGGGCCCAGCACCTTCGCTCCCGAGGAGATCATAACGTTGTTTCCGATGGTCGGGTGACGCTTTCCGACGTCCTTTCCCGTACCGCCGAGAGTCACCCCCTGATAGATGAGAACGTCGTCGCCTATTTCGGCCGTTTCTCCGATGACGACCCCCGTTCCGTGATCGATAACGAGTCTTTTTCCGATAGTGGCACCGGGATGAATCTCTATTCCCGTTTTTCTTACCGCCCTCTGTGAAATAAGACGGGCGAGGAAAAACATTTTATGCCTATAGAAAAAATGCGCCCGACGGTGCATACGGATGGCCTTAACACCGGGATATAAAAAGAATATTTCAAGTGAATTACGGGCGGCAGGGTCACGGTCCTTTACGGCCTGAATATCCTCTCGGATCCGCTTAAAAAACATAACTGCTCCTTTCTTATAATGGTTAATGAAAGTCGAAACTTACAAGTTTCGACATAAAATCTTTGATTTTATGACAAATTTTCAAAGAAAATTTGTCATTACCCATTGCAATGAGTGTCGTGCAAAATTAAATTCCACAATTTAATTTTGCCAAAGCCACTTGAAAAGTG
>CASFDQ010000027.1 GCA_949293385.1 uncultured bacterium
CAATTAATAGTTACGAGTATACCGACAACGGACTTGTAGAGTTATACAAGCATATTCCGTTGTTTGCAGGAAATAAACTTGTTGCTTATGCCGTAAATGTTGGAGGACAGTTTCATATATCTACTTTTTTGGTCAAACTGATATTTGAAGAAGAGTGTTATGCAAGCAACTATGCTTTTATATATGATTCTGACAGTATTTACTTATACGATGGCTTGAATTTAACGTTTTTAACGAATTCGGTTTCCCTTACCGAAGGCCGCGCAAAATTGAATTCTGTATGGGAATTGAACGAAGAAGATATTGATATTAACTGTATGACCGAGCAAATACTTCTTGGGTACACGATGCAAAATCAAACGAGGATACCTGTCTACTATAGTTGCAATGTTAGTTATGTACCGCAGTATGATTATGATATATGCTGGACGGCTTCTGCGGCTTGCATAGTTAATTATAAACAAAACCAGGGTTTGACAGCAGTGCAGGTGGCGCAGGCCTACAAAGGTGCTAATTTTAATGACGGTATTAGTTTTGGTTAAGAAGAGAACGTTTTGGCGCTTTATGGTTTGAGTTATTTTGCCCAATATAGGTTTCCTAGTGAAAATGATATATTGGAAAATATTATGAATCAATATCCGGTTTACGCGACCTGTAGACCCGAAAGAAATGCGGAATCTGATCATGATGTTGTAATATATGCTATTAACATATCTTCAGGGCGTCTTTATGTTATGGATCCGTGCTTCGGAAGCGCCTCGGTATATTACGATTCCTCCATCGGAAAATATTATTACTATGCGCCAAATAACGGAGGAAGGCTTAATTTTAAATATGCGGCTCTTCATGAAAGGAGCAATTTATGATCAAATTAAAAACAATAAAAATAATGCGTATAGTTATTATTGCCGTGCTTTTGGTTTCCGCCGCAGGAATATGGGGTTGCGCAAACGACTCCGGCCCTTTGAGCGGATTTAGCCCCGACAAGGTAGAAAAGGTTGGTTTTTCGGACGATAACGATACGTTGTATTATGAGTTTCCGAAAGCCGATGCCGAAAGCTTTGTAAACGTAATAACAAATGCTGAGCTTAGCGGTCTCTTCGATGAAGAATTTATTAGCATAAAGGGCGGAGGACCGATCAAAAACACAAGAGCAGTTATGAAAAACGGAGAATATTACGATTTCAATTGTCTTTCGGTTAACGGAACCTATCTTCTTATAATTAACGGAGAAATGTACTATTGTGACGAAGAAACAGTAGAAGGCTTCCGAAATATTTTTAATGCCCATAGACAGTATGTTTATAAAAGTCCGTAATTTGCAAAAGCGGTAGCTGTATTAGAATTTAATATGAAATTAAAACACGGCTTTGAAATTTAGGTTTCTAAAGCCGTGTTTTAGTTCGTGTTAGTTCTAAATGCCGATATGACCTGCCATACCCCTGCCGCGATAAGAAGGCCGCCGAATATTTTCCCGACCACCTTTGCGCCGATTATTCCCGTAAGCCATACCCCTAAAAATGCGCCGACAAGTCCCGACGCGGCAAGGAGTAATACGGTTTTCCATTTTATCTGCTTTTTAAAGGCGTAGATCATAACCGAAAGAGCGGCTACGGGAATAAAAAAGAGGAGATTTATCCCTTGGGCCTTTAGCTGATCTGTGCCTTTAATAAGGGAAAGATAAATAAGAAGCACCGCGCCGCCGCCAAGCCCCATCGCTCCGATTATTCCCGAAAGAAGTCCCGCGATAATATCCCATATCATTTAAGCATCAGCCTCGCTCCCGCATATATCATAAATCCGCCGAAAATTACCCCGAGCCATTTCGGGGATATTTTTTTAAGGAGCTTTGTTCCGATGACCGCGCCGATAAGTCCTCCGGGGATAAAAATAAAACTGTCCGAAAGGCCGACGCTTCCGCGGATAATATAAAGCACCGCCGAAAATATAGCCAGAGGAAGTATTACCGCAACCGCGTTTCGGTGGGCGTCCTTTTGGTCCATTCCGAGCTTTTTAAGGGCAGGTACGGCCAGCATACCGCCTCCCGCTCCAAGCATTCCGTTGATAATTCCTATAAAAAATCCTGCCGTTAGGGTCAATAATTTCTTTTTCATAGGAATATTTTTTGTTAAATTGTCCCTAAATATACTAAAATGGCGAAATTCTGTTGAAAGCAGATAAAATTTATGTTAAAATATTTTTTAATCCATAAAAGGAGCTTCTTTTAAGATGTATAAAATAGTAAACAAAAAGGTTTTAAATCCTACCGTCGTTATGATGGATATCGAGGCCCCCTTCGTCGCCAAAAAGGCGCAGGCAGGTCAGTTCATCATCCTCCGCGTAGACGAAGAAGGGGAGAGGATACCCCTTACCGTTGCGGGCTACGACAGGGAGAAAGGAACCGTTAAAATAATTTTTCAGGTGGTTGGAGCTACGACCCTTTCCTTAAGCCAAAAAGAGGAAGGAGAGTATATCTCCGATTTTGCGGGCCCCTTGGGTCGGGCTACCGAAACCGAAGGCCTTAAAAAGGTCGCCGTAATCGGCGGCGGCGTAGGCTGTGCCATAGCTTTGCCCGTTGCACAAAAGCTTTTTGAGCAGGGCTGTGAGGTTCATTCGGTCGTAGGATTTCGAAATAAAGACCTCCTTATTTTGGAGGAGGAGTTTTCGGCGGTATCGGATAGATTTATCGTTATGACCGACGACGGAAGCGCAGGCAAAAAGGGCCTTGTGACCGAGGCTATAAAGGAGCTTATCGAGTCGGGGGAGAAATACGATGAAATTATCGCCATCGGCCCCCTTGTTATGATGAAATTCGTCGTCGCTGCCGTTAAGCCCTACGGTATACCCGTAACCGTTTCTATGAATCCGATCATGATCGACGGAACGGGAATGTGCGGCGGTTGCCGTCTGACGGTAGGCGGTAAGGTTAAATTTGCCTGTGTTGACGGCCCCGATTTTAACGGCTACGAGGTCGATTTCGACGAGGCTATGGAGCGCTCGACAATGTATAAGGATTTTGAGCAGCACCGCTATACCGATACCTGCAATCTTTTTAAGGGGATAGAATAAAATGGCAAATATGAGCCTAAGTAAAAACCCTATGCCGACTCAGGACGCGGCAATACGCGCCAAAAACTTTTCGGAGGTCGCCCTCGGCTACTCTGAGGAAGCAGCTTTAGACGAGGCCGCAAGGTGTCTGAGCTGTAAAAATATGCCCTGCGTTACGGGTTGCCCCGTAAATATTCATATTCCCGCCTTTATCGAAAAGGTAAAAGAGGGCGAGTTTGAGGAAGCCTATAAAATTATAATCGAAGCCTCCTCCCTTCCCGCCGTCTGCGGACGCGTCTGCCCTCAGGAAAGTCAGTGCGAATCAAAATGCGTAAGAGGAATAAAGGGAGAGCCGGTGGGAATAGGTCGACTTGAACGTTTCGTTGCCGACTGGCATAATGAGCATTTTTCGGGCGAGGTAGTAAGGCCGCATTCTAACGGCAAAAAGGTTGCCGTAGTAGGCTCGGGCCCCGCAGGACTTACCTGCGCAGGAGACCTTGCAAAAAAAGGCTATGACGTGACCGTTTTTGAAGCCCTTCATCTTGCAGGCGGAGTGCTGGTCTACGGAATTCCCGAATTCCGCCTTCCTAAGGCTATCGTTAAAAAAGAGGTCGAGACCCTGAAAGCTCTCGGCGTTAAAATAGAGACGAATATGATAATCGGTAAGACCCTGAGCGTCGACGAGCTTTTCGAAATGGGCTATGAAGCGGTATTTATCGGTTCGGGCGCAGGACTTCCCCGATTTATGGGAATTGAGGGCGAAAGCCTTAAGGGAGTCTATTCGGCCAACGAGTTTTTGACCCGCAGTAACCTTATGAAGGCCTATAGAGAGGACAGCTCGACCCCCGTTATGAAGGCTAAAAGGGTTGCCGTCGTAGGAGGCGGAAACGTTGCTATGGACGCCGCAAGAACCGCCCTTCGCCTCGGAGCCGAGAAGGTTTATATCGTCTACCGCCGATCTTTAAGCGAGCTTCCCGCCCGTAAGGAAGAGGTCGAGCACGCAATGGAGGAAGGGGTAGAGTTTATGCTGCTGAGCAACCCCTTAAGAATTCTCGGTTATCATAATCCCGACGATGAGCGCGACCCCAAAAACGGCTTCGTTACGGGAATGGAGTGTGTAAAAATGGAGCTTGGCGAGCCTGACAGTACGGGCAGAAGAAGCCCCGTCGAGATCGAGGGAAGCGAATTTACTCTGGACGTCGACGCTGTAATAATGTCTATCGGAACCTCACCCAACCCCCTTATAAAATCGACCACCGAAGGACTTGACGTTAACAAAAGGGGTGGGATCGTGGTTGACGAGGCTACCGGACTTACCTCCCGCGACGGTGTTTTTGCAGGCGGTGACGCCGTAACCGGTGCCGCAACCGTTATCCTCGCAATGGGCGCAGGAAAAACCGCCGCCAAAGCCATCGACGAGTATATAACGAAAAAATAGGGACAAGGGCCTGCGACCGAAGGTCGCAGTGGACAGTGGACAGTGGACCGTGGACAGTGGTCAGACGGATACCGAAGCAATTTAGGGACGAGGGGCTGCGCAGGGGCAAAACTGCGTTTTGCAGGGGTGCTACGCACAGAAAAAGAGTAAAACGCCCTTTGAGTAGCGCGACCCGCGAGTAAACAGAGTAACGGACACCGAAACCGTAAATATATACGGCTACGATAAAATGAGGCAATAACCCGACGGGTCATCCTGAGCGTAGTCGAAATTTTGCGACAATGAGATTCCGTCACCTACGGTGCCGCGCTACGCGTTCGACAGGCTCAGAATGACCCATTGTCGCTTGCATAGCCGCAGGCGGGATCTCGTCGGCGCGGAAAAAAAGAAAACTTAAAATTGAAAGTTGAAAATTAAAAACGGATACCGAAATCCTACGGTCGGGCTTTCACGCTTGGTTTTTCGCAAAATCAAATTCGCGTATGGGGGCGGCAGCCTGCTGCATGGATACCGAAACCGTAAATATATACGGCGGCAGGGGCCTTAGTCCCGCCGAGCGGAATTTAATATTTTATAAAAGAAATACGGCTGCGATCAAATCGTAGCCGCAAGTTTTTATTTAAGAGCGTATGTCATCCCGTTTAGATTTGTGGAGTAGGTTTCCCTCATCCACCACTACGGAAAAGTTTCGTTTGCGACTAACGTAGCAAACGAAACTTTTTCATCGGCCGCCCGCTTTTTTATGTAAAAAAGTTACGGCAACCCCCGCCGCCGCGCTTAAATAAAACACCCCCTCGGCACCTTTTTTATGCCGAAAGGGTATTTAGTTCCCTATAGATTTACACTACTCTCAAACCAAGGTTGACTTCTGTCATTACAATGCCGTGTTTTAGTTCCCTATAGATTTACACTACTCTCAAACTATGTTCTCCACTTAATCACCGCCTTATTGTTTTAGTTCCCTATAGATTTACACTACTCTCAAACATCAAGCAAAAACTTTATAACTTGTTTATCGTTTTAGTTCCCTATAGATTTACACTACTCTCAAACACTATCAATTCTATCGAATATGCTGAGAAGGTTTTAGTTCCCTATAGATTTACACTACTCTCAAACCTTGAACCTGTACCGCAGTACCACCGCCGTAGTTTTAGTTCCCTATAGATTTACACTACTCTCAAACTCAATATATTCCATAAATCAACACCCCTTTGTTTTAGTTCCCTATAGATTTACACTACTCTCAAACGGAAACTGGGGAAAAGCGTGGGAAGGCCTTGTTTTAGTTCCCTATAGATTTACACTACTCTCAAACAACTGCATCAACAATGAAATCAAGACCACTGTTTTAGTTCCCTATAGATTTACACTACTCTCAAACGCTCGTTGGCTTGCTATTCAAGATGAATTTGTTTTAGTTCCCTATAGATTTACACTACTCTCAAACCAGAACATTGGTGGGTGGGAGCGAGGAAAGGTTTTAGTTCCCTATAGATTTACACTACTCTCAAACGGAATGACCTTATATCCCATACTTTGCCATAGTTTTAGTTCCCTATAGATTTACACTACTCTCAAACAAGACGTTTGTGTATAGATGTTTCAAAGTTGTTTTAGTTCCCTATAGATTTACACTACTCTCAAACACTGTTGTCAAGACATTTCTGAGAATTATTGTTTTAGTTCCCTATAGATTTACACTACTCTCAAACAGAGAATTATAAAAATTGAATGACGATTTTGTTTTAGTTCCCTATAGATTTACACTACTCTCAAACTCAGCCGTTGACCGTGGAGTGCTTGAAAAGTTTTAGTTCCCTATAGATTTACACTACTCTCAAACCCAATAGTGCCTTTAATTGAGTTCATTCCTGTTTTAGTTCCCTATAGATTTACACTACTCTCAAACATATAATCTGCCTCATCTCGCACAAGGCGCGTTTTAGTTCCCTATAGATTTACACTACTCTCAAACCCCAAATTTAAACCATCCGTTTAAAATGCGGCTTACGAGGCCGCTGAGGTTTTGAGGATTCTATAAGCAACTATATTTATTATAAAGGTGAACCGCAAAAAAATCAACTATATTTCGCAAAGATCACGGTCTATGATCAAACGGTCTTCATATTTAATAAGATCATAAGCGCAGGATTCGAGCATTAAAACTTTATAATCGTGGCTTACAACGGTAGCCAAAAATTTGGAGATCGTTTCATCGGAGAAAAAACTTCGCATATTTACCGTAACAAATAGCTTGTCTCGGTCGAATTCGCGGACGAGTTCCATATAGTCAACTATCTTTTCTGCCGCTCCGATCTCGCCAACGTAATCGTCGTTTATCCGAATTCCGGCAGATTTTAATATTGAAGATACCGAAACGTTGGACGGGGAAATATCACAGGAAAGATCGAAAGCCCAATCGTTTATGCTGTTTTCGACGTAAGCAAGCAGTTGTTGGGTCTCGACGAATTTTTCGGGGGAGCTTGCGCTATGCTCCAAAGCAGCGCAGATCTTAGAAAGGAGGGACTTTTTATTTATATCGAAGCAAATGAAATCTGTAATAAGCTCCGCGTGTTTAGTCATATCGACGACTTTGTTCCCAAGCGACAGAACGACCTTTGTGTGAACTCCGTCGATTGCCAGATGAATATCCTGCAAAAAAGTTCTGAAAAGGCCTTGATTTTCGATTATCAAGGTGGGAACGGTCGATTCGTTCCATGAGAAAACCTTATTTATTTGTGGGTGTGCAAACTTCATAATATGATCAGCCTTTCGTCGCTTTCGATAAGCTCACTATGGTATTCTCCCACAAGATATTCCATTTTCGCGAACTGCTTTTCGGTGACCGAAAGCATTTGAACGGTGCCATCGGGAGGGCGGTGTTTTCGGATTATGTCCATAGCAAGTCTTTCGGCAGAAGGGGTTATAAACATACGGCAATATACCGATTCCTGTAGCATTATAAAGCCGTTTTTAATAAGCGCTTTGCGAAAACGGGAATAGTTTCGTCGGTCTTCAGCGGTAGCGGTCGGAAGGTCAAAGAAAACAAGAAGCCTCATAAATCTGTAACTCATAATTTGTAAAAATTGATTTTAGACGGATCGCGATCATTTATCGCTTCGAAAACACTTCGGGTATACAGCTTGATGGCGTTCAATACGGTTTGTCGTGTATCATTGATGACGACTCTATCGTTAAGGAGGTTTAACAGAGCGTGTTTTTGCTCGCTTTCAAAGGTTTGCCAACCCGCTTCTTTAACCTTTCGGTCGACCAGTATACGAAAGGGCTCCATAAGGTCACAGCTCAGATTGTAGTGGTTAAACATATTGCTGTGAAAGATTCCGAGCTGTGTAAGATAACCGCAGGCGGTAACCTCCCGATTAAACGCAGAAAGAACGATGCCGTAGCCATAGTTGAGGGCAGCGTTGGTTGCGTTATCTTCACTTCGGGTAAAATCCATACCGAAAACGCCGTTAAAGTAAACCTTAGCAGCGTGGCCTTCGCGATTGGTGGTGTCGTAAAGCTCAACCTGTCCCAAATATGAGCGGAGCAAGGAAGCCTCGGAGGAGAGCTCAAGCTCATCGAGGAAATCTGTCTGTTTTCGTATTTTTTCGGATACGATATCCGTCCAGATCATAGCTTTAATGTCGTTATCCCAGGCGGCTTGCTGGCGGATTTTTCTTGAAGAATCATGGGAACCGTGATATGGAGTAAGCTCGGCGAGGGGAGAACGCTTTCCGTCGCAAAATATAACGCGTATCTTCTTTTCGATCAAAGCCTCAAGCAGGCAGCCTGTGAGAGAAACGGCGGGATTCTCAATGAGAAGTATGGCAATCTCGTCGAGATAGATTCGTGCGGTCTCCTCTCCGCGGATCACCATACATCCCATTTTAAGGTCTAATTTACAGCGGCTTGAGATGACTACGGTTCGCCAGCTCATAGAAGATCAAAAAGATTCTCGCTTTCGTGACCAAAAAGGCCCGAAGCGGATTGGTCGATAATGCGAACGTCGGAGTAATTCTTTTTCCAATTGCTGAGAGAAGAGCTGAGAGTCAGCGCGCCCGCACTTACGGAGCCTCCCAGAGCTTTTAAATCGCCTTTTCCGGTTCTGCTGAAAATTAAAAGCATTTGAATAAGGCAAGAGGCTTGTTCAAAAACATCAAGCTTTTTAAATTTATTTCTGCCGTTTCTCAATAAAACAGCGGGGTTTGCGGGGCGTTTTTGATACAGATCGTTTTCAAACTTGGAAACGATAAAGTCAAAAAGGCGAAGATTGGCTGCTTGAGAAATTTGGTCGTGCTCCTCTGAATATATCATACGAGGATTTTCTTTTTTCTTTTCGCAGAATTTTTCCAAACGCTTTACATATTTCTCCCATTCATAACCCATAATTAACGGAGAGAACAGAGAAAAACCGAGTTGCTTTCCTCCGCCTGATTTTCCGGTGAGGTATAGTGTGAGAGAGCGATCCAAGTTGAATACGGAACCGATTTTTATTTTGCGCAAGCCAAGCGGGAAGCAAATTTCTAAAACGAGTTGACCGGTAATAGCTTCTACTTCTTTTTTGCAATATTCCGTAGCAAAAGCAAGATCGTTTATGACCTTATCGGCGCAAAGGAGGTCTACCGCGATCATAATAAGATCGGACTTGTTTTTGCTACGATACTTAACAAGCAAGAAAAACGATGCGGTTGCCTTGTTATAGCCGCCGTACTTTTGAATGTCGAGACCTTCTTTTAAAGGAACAAGATCGTTCTTAGGTGCAACGGGTTGTTGGTCGAACAGTCCGCCTTTTCTGCAAAAAGCATATCTTGTTAAATGAATGGCGTTTTTGTTTTTAACGGTATTTTTCACAGAGTCAAGAGCTTTGCCGCCCTGCCATACGGTTCTTCCGTCCGAAAGCTTTACGGGATTGCCGAAAAGGGTTCCGATCTTCAGATTATACTTGTCGCTGTTTTCAAGGAACCATTTCTTAGTGAAACGTTCGTTATATACGTTTCCGACAACGACGTTAAGATATGCGTCCTTAGCATGATGAAGGTCGTTTACCAAACGGGATTTAAGCAGGTCGAATTCCTGACGGAAGTCGGACACAAGACCCGCCTTAACGTAAACGATTTCCGAATTGGGGTAGAGATCGCCGAGAATGGTTGCAAGAGCTTTGGTGGACTGCCGCGTTTCGACAAGCTGACGGTTAATAAAGCCCCACTGCTCTTCCTCGGTGAAGGGGGTGTGACGCATAAGTCGTTTATACTTTTCTTCGGTTATAAGGTTTTGGTCAAGAAGGAGCTTCCAAAAGCCACCCATTTTAGCTCTGATTTCGGGGGATACGGGGTAAGCGTTTCCCTTGGCCTCATTTGCGGTAGAAAGCACAAGCACCTTGTTGTTTAAAACGCTGTCGTCTTTAACCTTTGATTGAGGATAAATATGGTCGATGTCATACATTTTGTTCTTTTCGGAAAGCATATTTATATCAATGGGTTCGTTTGTGTACATACATCTTCCGAGCTGAGTATAATACAGGAAAAGACGGTCACTTTGCAGGCGGTTTTCAGCGGAATCGCCCATGGCTTCAAGCTCTTGCTCCAAAAGCCTTACGTCCTCGGAGTTACATTTCTGATAGAGCTCTTTAATTTGCTCAAGTCGGGATGTTGTGCGCTTGCCTTTACCCTCTGGTTTTCCGCCGCGAGCCATTTCGATAAATATCTTTTTAGGAGCGCCTCCGCTAGCTTTTACTATGTCACGCATTACATCAAGAGTACGAAGAATGGGACGCTTGACCGCGTTTGAAATGTACATATCATCAAGACGCTCGTCGAGGGTTTGTGCTTTTGCGGCATAGTATTCGGCTCTTGCGGCATCTATATGCTTGGCATAAGTATAGTTATCGGAAAGCACCTGCATAAGAGTAACGCTTTCATTCCACATTCTTTCCAATATCGTGCAAGCTTCTCCGGTCTCGGTACCGCTTTCGGTGCCGTAAGTTTCGCAAAGAAGACGACGGGAAAGTCGGCCGAAATCTTTATATTTAAGGTTGCCGATATATTTTCGGTCAGTTTCGGAAAGGAAGGGGAATTCCTTGTTGACCCAAGCTGTAAAACGAAGCTTGCTTTCGGTGTAGGTGCGTCTTGCAATGATCCTTTCGGAATCAGCCTCGGTTAACGCTCCGGAAGCGAGGAGGGTTTTGAAATCTCTCAGCGATGAAAGACTTGATTTAACGGTGTCGTCAATACCTGAGAGGGTGTCAAGCTCGTCCAAGGTGTAGAAATTATTGGCTAAAAGGAATTCTTTAATGGCTTTTTTAGTGACCTTTTTACGGCTGGTGAAAAGCTCGTTATAAAGCTTTTGCTTAACCTCAACGGGGATTTTTTTCCCGTTTACGGAGAGGGAGTTTATCTCGTTTAAAAGCTCAAAAGACTGATAGCAAAGGGAGTTTTTCGGAAGAACGTCGGCGTCGGGCAGATAGGTGCAGGAGTTCGTCATTCGGTCGATAAAGGCCTGCTCGCTTGCTTCAAGGTCGACCATATCTTCGAAATTCCAAGGATAGATTTTGCCCTCTTTCCTTTTTATCCAAGCAAAATTGCTTTTCGCATTTAATGGTCCTACGAAATAAGGAATTTTAAACTCGAAAACCGAAAGGATTTTTTCAGCGTTGCTGATGCCGTCCTCGGAAGTATTTAAGAAGGAGAGATATTTCTTTGCGTTGTTAAGTATGGCATTCAGTTCGACCCAATAAACCTGATAGGGAACAACGCAGTTATCGGAATTTACCTGTTTCGGACAAAGAAGGTTACCTTCCGCACGCTCCAAAAGCTCCTTGAAGACGGATGCATCCTTTTTGGAAGGCTTGACGTTTTTCAAGACATTCTTAATGAGCTTGCAAAAATCCTCTTGCGTTGAGCTTCCTTTTACATAGGCTTCGTAGTTATCTTTAGATTCTGCTTGGCGGAAAATGCGGTAATAATCTTTGGTATATGTTTTAACGAAATATTTAAGGGACGCAAGGTCGTTTTGATGCTGCTTATAGGTTTCTACCTTTGCTTCGGAAATATATTGCTTGCCCTGCAAAATGTCACCAAGAACGCCCCAATCGTATAAAGCCTTAATCCTGCGAACGAGCTCGGCATCGTCACCGAGGGAAGCAAAGATAAGAGCAAGTGTATCGTCGTCTTTACTAAGATCGAAGGATTCTGCTTCGGCATAGTCGGCGTTATTAAAAAGCTTTGAAGGTGCGACCTTAGACCCGCAAAGAAGCTTTACCATCGTCTCTCGGTCGTAGGGGAAGTCATCGGACGGAGAATTTTTAGGTGCAGAAGGAGTGCCGTACAAAAGCAAACAGAGTTCTTTATATTTTTTTGAACAGCCAAGCTTGCTTTTAAGAACATCCCCGAATCTGTTAAGATCAGAGCAGTTCCAAGGCTTTTCTTCGGGGAAATAATCGATAAATTCACGGTATACTGTGTTTATGTCGAGGATGTCCTGAAGATTTTCTTTAGAAAGCTCATTTAAAAAGTGACCTCTGTGTGCTACGAGCCAAGCACAGGCAAGATAAACGAGGCGTAGGTCGTGCGGAGCATCGTTCCGAATCAGATCAATGATAAGGTGGTGTATCGTTGGATATAGCTTATGATAGTCTCGATCAGAAAATTCTTTGTCGCAGAACAGATGAGCACCGTGTGTAGTGTCCTCGGGGAAAAGAGCACTTTCCTTAATGCGTATAAAGAAATTAGGGTCAACCTTTGAGATTTCGTTTGCGAAGATTTCCTGAATAAGTCTGACCCTTTGCTGACATCGGCCCAAGCGGCGGCGGGAGGTGCGGAAAGCTCTGCGTTCGTCGCATAAGTTTGCACCGTCAAAAAGGTGTACGCCCCATATGGGTTCGCCTTTGTGTTTAAGCAGTTTGTATTCTTCGTCGGTTACGGCATAACCTACTGAATCGGTTCCGACATCAAGACCAATGTAATAATTTTTATTTTCCATATTGACACCTCTTAAAATTTGTGTTAATATATGTATGTCGATAGTTCCCTATCGATTTACACTACGAGTTCAAATAAGCTCTTAGCGAAAGCGCCGCCTTGCGGCTAACACAGTGTGTGTTTTGTAAAAGACTTCGACGGAAGTCTTTTATTTTTTTTGTTTTTTTTATTAGGGGTTTATTTTATATTATTGCTTTAGCTGTCCAAAAGTACGGACTTTGGGGTGGTGGGGACAGAGCTTTTGCAAAAAGCCGTGTAACGGGGGTCCCGTACCACGGCCTTTCTTTTTACAAATACTTCTTTAAAATCTCCTCCGAGATGGGTTTGGCTTCGGGGAGGGCGGAGGAGGCGTAGATGCCCGAGATGGTGGGGGCGAGGAGGTCGCGTAAGGGGCCGTTGGGGGAGTAGAGGACGTGCTGAGCGTAGTAGGCGGCGATGCCGTTCGTCGGGTCGACCATCAGAAATGCTCCTGCGGCGCCGCCCCAGCCGTAGTCGAAGCTTTTGCCCTCCTTGGGACAGCGGACGCCGAGGCCGTAGTTATAGTTTTCTGTCTTCCAGAAGGTCTTAGCCTGCTCCTCGGTCAGCATATTGCTCATCATAAGGGCGGTGGTCTCCTTACTGAGGATCAGGTCGCCGATTCTCAGTGCCTCAAGGAATTTTATGTAGTCCTCCACGGTGGAGATACAGCCTGCGCCGCCGCTCTCGTAGAGCTCGCCGTATTTATAGTCGCGTATTTCGGGGCCGACGGGCTCAAACTCCTTCTTCTCTGCGTTATAGCGATACTGAGCGCAGAGGGTAGCGAGCTCCTCATCGGGGAGAAGGAAGGTGGAATTTTCCATACCGAGGGGGTCGAAAATGTTTTCCTTTACGTAAAGGCCGAAGCGCTTACCCGAAACAACCTCCACGAGGGCGGCCAGAATATCGTGAGAAAGGCCATACTGCCAGCCCTTTCCCGGCTGAAACGGAAGGGGCTGTTTTGCAAGCTCACGCATTACCTCACGGGTAGCGCAGGGACCTTCTTTTCTCATCCTTTCGCGAACAGGCCAACCTACGCCGTAGTCGAAGCCCGAGGTCATTGTGAAAAGATCCTTTATATAAATGGGGTTTTCGGCGGGGACGGGTCCCTGCTCGGTCTTAACCGTCATATTTTCAAATTCGGGCATATAGTCGGACAGCTTGTCGGTGAGTTTAAATTTTCCCTGCTCCAAAAGCTGCAGCGCGGCAACGCAGGTTATGGGCTTTGATGCCGAATAGATGTTATATCTTTCCTTGCCGTTTACGGGAACGGTCTTTTCATAGTCCGAAAAGCCGCCCATTCTGCGGTATACCACCTCGCCGTCCTTCATAACGATACAGTCGTAGGCGGGGATACCCAGCTCGGCAAATTTATCTATCAAATCATCGAGTTTTCTAAACATAATTTTACCTCTTATTCGTCGTCTTCAAATTCCTCAAGTTCTTTTTTGGAGAGCTTTCTATATTTAACCTTACGGTTTTTCTTTCGACCGAGATTTAAAACGGCTATCCAAATAATAAGAACAAGAATTATAACGCCGATTATAAGACCTAAAACGAGCAATACGGTTTTTACTCCGTCGGAGGTAAAGAAATCGCTTACCGATTTCATAAACACCTTAAAGCCCGAGGCCTCGACCTCGTGGGAGGCAACGAGATTAAGGGTTCCTATCTTCTCGTTGGCATAGTATATATCGGCGGTTCCGACCTTCTGACCCTTTGAAATAGGGGCTTCGAAGGATTCCTGATCAAGGTGAATTTCATAATCCATGGTCGAGTCGTCGGCATCGACGGGAAGCAGCGCCTTAAGTCCGTTTTCGAAGCAGACGGTGAAAAAGTCGGGATCCTTGGCTAAGGTCACCTCGGCCTCGGCTACGGGGGTAGTATTACCGAAAAGGGTCTTATATTCAAAATTGTTAAAGGCCCAGCGGAACATATTTGCGGTATCGATAAAATGGTTGCTTACTCCGGGAGGATTTTCAACCCCCAAAACGATCGACATATAGTTATATCCGCCAAAGGACGCAAGGCAGACGAGACAGCGGCCCGCCTCGTCGGTAAAGCCGGTCTTTCCGCCGATGGCATACTTATAATAAACGTTGGAGTTCATATTTATAAGCAGGTTGGAGGTGACGATGGTACGCTCGTCCGACATATTGGTAGCCGAAACGGTGTAGCGGGATTTCGAGATGACCTCCTTTATATCCTCGTTTTCGAAGGCGGCCGACGCGATCTTATAAATATCCCTTGCGGTGGTATAAAGGTCATCGTCGTGAAGACCTACGGGGTTTGTGAAATGGGTATTTGAGAGCCCCAGCTCCTCGGTCTTTTTGTTCATCATATCAACAAAGTTTTCGGTAGTACCGCCGACATATTCGGCAATAGCGTAGGCAACGTCGCCGCAGGAGGGGATGAGCAGGGCGGCAAGAGCATCCTTTGCGGTTATCTCCTCGCCGACCTTAAGGTTAAGGACTACCGAGCCGGTACCTAAAATACGCTGATGCGCATCCCAGGTATAAGGGATCTTGGTGTTTTCAAGATCGGGTATGTTTTCGACCATAATAAGGGCGGTCATAAGCTTGGTTATGGAGGCGGGATAGATCTTTTCGTCGGCGTTCTTCTCGTATAAAACGTCGCCGGTATCCATACTTATAAGCATACCTGCCTTATGATGCATTTCGTATTCATTTATGTTATAGGCCGAGGCCGAAAGGGCAAAGATCCCCGAAAAAATTACGCTGAGGGTCAAAATTAACGAGATAAGTATTTTTTTCATAGCAAAATCCTCACAAATGTAGTATAATAAAAATACACATAATAATTATACAATATTATTTCCTAAATTAAAAGCAAAAGATATTATTTTCAGGGAGAAAAGTTATGATCTACGTTACCGGCGATATGCACGGCGCAGAAGACCGCCTTTACGGCAAAGAATGGCGTAAGCTTAAAAGCGGGGATATTCTTATCGTCTGCGGCGATTTCGGATATATATGGAACGGCGGAAAATTCGAAAAAGAGGCGGTAGAATACCTCGGAAGCCGAAAATTCACCGTCTGCTTCGTCGACGGGACCCACGAAAATTTCGACAAGATAAACGCCTGCCGCGAGACCTATTGGAAGGGCGGAATGGTTCACCGAATTCACGGAAACCTCCTTCACCTTATGCGGGGTCAGATCTTTAATATCGACGGGACGAGCGTCTTTACCTTCGGCGGAGGAGAATCGACCGATAAGGACATCCGTGCCGAGCAGGGGCTTTACTGGAAGGAAGAGCTCCCGACCCCCCGCGAGATGGCCGAAGGGGCCGCAAAGCTTGACGAGGTCGGCTGTGAGGTCGATTACATCATAACCCACGAGCCGCCAAAGAGGGTAAAGAGCGCAATGCTCCTGCGCGGAGGAGAGGTCGACCGACTCAATAAGCTCAACGGCTATTTCGAGGAGATAGAGGCAGGCTGTAATTTTAAAAAGTGGTATTTCGGCTCCCTGCACGAGGACCGCGCCGTCACCCCCATCCACACCTGCGTCTTCAATAAGATCATTCCTTTAGGGGAGTAGCGACGCTTCGCGAGTGACCGGTGGTCAGTGATCAGTGGTCAGAACATAATCCGTAAAGCTTTACGGCAACCGTAGGGGCGTTCATTGGACGCCCGTGATACGTTGCAAATTTATCCAAAATAAAACGGCTGCGATTTTACGTAATCGCGGCCGTTTCCCATTTCCCTAAACACTCTGCAACCTGCCGCCCGACGTTTCTACTTCTTCGCCCTGTATTCGGTGGGGGTTGCTCCGACGGCTTCCTTAAAGACCTTGTTAAAATAACTGTGCCGACGAAAACCGCAGGCGGCGGCTATCTCCTCAACCTTTTGGTCGGGGTTTTTTTGAAGCATATCGCAGGCACGGGTTATTCTCAGAGCGTTTATATATGCGGTGGGGGTGGTGCCGGTAATTTCCTTAAAAATTCGGCAATAATATTCCTCGCTTATTCCGCAAAGGGAGGAAAGGCTGGAAAGCGAAAGGTCGTCGCAGTAGTATTCCGAAATATACTTTATCGAGATCTTTATCTGCTCGGCGATAGGGAGTCTCGACTCTTTTTTGGAGGTCTTTCCCGTAGCGGCGCGGAATTTAAGGAGCAGGGAATAAAGGAGAAGGTTGAGCCCCTCAAGGTCGCCGCGGTCAAAGGCGGAGGTCATTTCGTCTACCGCTTCGGGGATAAAGGAAAGCTCGGCCCCTTTTATAATACACTCGTTGACGCCGAGCATACTTTCGGCCGCCTTTCCCGCGTAGGTCACAAATACGGTGGTCCAGTCCTTGCCGTTTTGCGGCATATATTTAACCTCGGTACGGGGAGGAAAATATATCACGCTCCCCTCGGGTACCGTCTGCCAGCGACCGCCGACAAAGGCTCGGCCCATACCTTTTTCGGAATAAACGATAAAGCATTTATCGTT
Source organism: uncultured bacterium (assembly GCA_949293385.1). GTDB lineage: Bacteria > Bacillota > Clostridia > Oscillospirales > Acutalibacteraceae > SFWF01. The sequence continues at coordinate 16,935 of CASFDQ010000027.1, forward strand.
TTCGGGCCAGGAGACCTTTCCTTCGCGGCAGGTTCGTCCGAATGTGGAGGGGTAAAAGGGCAGTTCGAGGTCGTTGGGGGCGGGGAGATAGGTTCTTTTCGAACCGTGCTCGTTGGAAAAATTGGTATCGGGATTAAAGTTTTTCATATATTATCCCTTTCAGTTCAAAATATTGTTAGCAAAATTACAAATTTGGAATTGAAACAGCGCGTTTTTATGTCATAATTAGGGTAGCACACCTTTATTATATATTGCCATAGGACTCTTTTCAAGCATAAAATTAACACTTTTTTGATATTGAGATCCGAGGCACGAAACGAAAGGACGATGTTCTGTGAAAAAAGCTATAGCGATTACCCTTTGTTTTGTAGTTATGCTGAGCTTCGGTGTGACGGCCTCGGCCGCAGGCACCGACGACTGAAGAATTATGATCGCTACCTTAAACGGTCAGAAATTTTTCGGAACCGAGATCGGCGAAAATGCGGTAAAATACATTGCCGCAAAGGGTGAGGACGAACTTTTTTACGACCTTACCGACGACCGCGATATGGATATCTGCGACCTTGTTGCGCTTTCCAAAAATCAGGTCGATCTCGACGAAGACGGGGAATATGCCCCTGCCGACGGAGCCCTGCTTCGCGGTATGCTTATAAAGTAGGAGGGAGAAGAATATGAACAAACAGTTTAAACGCGCTATATCCGTACTTTTAAGCCTTGCTCTGCTTATATCCACCCTAGCGATCTCGGCTACGTGGACCGTTTCGGCGTCGGTCGACCAAATCGTCTATTGGGACGGAAGCTCTTACTCTAAGCCTGCCGATACCGACGGTGACGGCCTGCTCGAGATCGGTTCCGCCGCAGAGCTTGCCTGGTTCGTAAAGTATAACGGCCGCTCGGGTGAGGAGGCCTCCTCTGCCGCCGCGACCGCAGTACTTACAAAGGACATCTGGCTTAACGATATGACCGTCACTATAGCAGACGGTCTGCCCGTAGTTAAAAAGCACTCTAATCCCTCTGTCACCATCGACCCCCTCGATGAGGTAAACGGCCTTAACGAGTGGTTCGAAGGCATAAAGGATATGTCCTTCGTGGGCACCCTTGACGGAAAGGGACACCGAGTCCACGGTCTTTACATTAACGAGGATGCGAGCCGTGACGGCAACTTCTACGGCTGCGGTCTTATTCCTCGTTCGGGCGGATGCACCGTCAAAAACCTCGGCATCGAAAACGCCTATATGAACACCAAGTCCAACTGGATAACCGCCTTCGTCGTAGGCTCTTCTCATAAGGCGTCGACCTCTATCGACCGCTGCTACGTCGGGGAGACCGCCTATCATACGGGAGTTTGCGCCGCGGCCATCGTGGGCGGAGATAACGGCGGCGCAACCGTCACTAACTGCTATACCAAGGCCACTTGTAATGATACCAATAACGACGGCGGCGTTATAATCGGTCATACCTGGGGTAAAAACGGCACGATCGAAAGCTGCTACACCACCGGCGGCTATAACCTTGCAAGAATTTCTTCCGCCGGCGCCTACTACGGACCGATCTCCAGATCTTATTCCATAACCTCTGCACCCGGAGCAAACGCAAAGACCTCTATGGAGGCTCTCGGCTCTGCTTATGCCATAACCGACGGCTATCCCGAGCTTAAGGTCTTTATAACAATAAGGGTGCTACCACGGGCGCCTAGAATTGGGAGGACTGCCGCGGCCTCTTTAACGTAACCGTTAACGATGCCGCAAATCCCACAACCGTGACCGCTCTGGGTATGGACTGCCTCTACGTTAACACCAACCACTTCGCAGGCGCCTTCGTAGGAAAGGTCAACGGAGCAAGCTCCAAGGTCTCCTTCGATAAGTGCTTCCTTGGTGAAAACGCCACCGTAAGCGCCTACGGAATAGGCGGCTTTGTTGGCGTTTCCAACGGAATTATCGATATTAAGAGCTCTTATTCCCTAATCGCTACCGAGAATATGAAGATGCTCACTCCCTATCAGCGCGGCGGCTTCCTCGGTAACTGCTGGGCGACCATAAACGTCAGCGATTCCTATGCCGTTTCCTGCATCATCGGACATAAAAGCACCGTTCCCGCCCTGACCGAAGGCACCGTCCGCTACGGCGGAATGGCAACCGAGGGCGGAAGCTACACCGCCCCCAATAAGCCCCTTACCACCGTTATCTCTTCCGATAAGATGAAGGGCATCGGTGCCCTTAAAAATGAGGGCGGAATGACGGGACTCAGCGGCGCCTTTATCGAGACCTCCTCCTACCCCATCCTCGAGGTGTTTAAGGAGAGCCTTACGGGCGAGCACGGAGTATACTTCCCCCTTCACAGAGTTATCGATTATTCCGAATATACCGTTATTGCGGGAGCGGGCGGAAACTCCTGGGGACCCAACGACTGTAAAAACGGCGCCGCCTGGTTCTCTACTGTTACCGACGAGACCGCTACGGGCGGAAAATATCTTAAGTTTAAGGCTCCTCACGAAAACGGAGCATATCCCAGCGCCTGGCTCGGTCACTACGGCATCACCATGACCCCCACAGGCGCATACGGAGGAAGTGGTGACGAAAATCTCGTTTTGGAAAACGGCACCACCTACCGCGTTACCATGCGTATGAGAACGGTAGAGCTTTCGGGCAAGGCTCTTAACCTCTACGTTTCCTACGGTGATATTCACCATTCTGTCGTCGGCCGTGAGAATATTATGACCGATCTTGGTGAGATGCCTGAATGGACCGACCTCACCTTCACCTTCACCACCCCCGAGGCCTATACCGCAAACGAGGTGAACTGCTTTATCGGTCTGACCCTCGACGCCGACAGCACCGCCTTTGAGTACGATATCGACGTCATTTCCCTCGAAAAGCTTACCTCTGTGGAGCTTTACTACGAGGATGGCGGCGAATACGTCCTTCACGATACGGTTTTCGGCATCCCCGGCGATGATCTCACCCTTCCCGAAAAGGGAAACAAGGAGGAATACGCCTATTCCGATCCCACGGGTAAGGTATATGCCTTCTCCTTCGGCGATTGGTACGGCGACAGAAGCAGAACCGAGGCCGCTACCCTTAAATTTGCCAACCTAAACACCGCCCTTTACTGCAAGTCCTCCGACAAGACGGTAAGCGAGACCCAAAATCAGGAGGCCTTTATCGGCTTCGATAATTATATCGACCGAGTTTCGGGCTACGGCGATAAGGTAACGATCTCCTCTGAATGTGCAAACAGCGGAAAATATTCCCTTAAGGCCGAGCTGAGCGGAAATGCTACTGCCGAGCTTCGAAACGACTTTACCTTCGAGCTCCTATCCGGCAAGACCTATAAGGCGGAGCTTTTCTATAAGTCTACAGAGGAGGTTACCCTCACCATAGGCGCGGCAAAGGGCTCATATAAGGGCGACTTTACCGCCTTTAACTCTGTAGCTCTCCCTGCCGCCGAGGATTTCACCAAGGCAGAGCTTCTCTTCACCGCCGACGGCACAGCAGAAGGCTCGGTGCTTTGCGCCGGCCTTGCCGCAGATAGCGCCACCGTATACTCGGTATACCTCGAGGGCTTCGAGGAAAAGGACGACTATAAGGTATCGGCAAGAGGATATATAAAGCTCTCCGACGGAGGCCTTTTCTACACCGATATCATCACCGCCTCGGTATCCGATATCCCCGAGGCAGGTGAGCTTATCCCCGAGAGTGCCGACCTTACCGATTTTTACGTATACCTCCCCGAGGGTACCGTAATGGATGAGGCCACCGTCTCCACCGCCACCGCTTATAACGGTGTTTTCGTCGAGGACGGCTCTGCTATCTCGGAAAACACTCTTCAAAAGGGCTCTTACGTGGCTTTTTCTGCGAAACCCGATATGAATACCATATCCGTTCCCGACGAGCTTAAATACACCCTTCACAGCGGCTCTAAGGCCGACCTTTACTACGGCCTTGACGCAAAGCTTGTCAGCGAAAAGCTTAAGGACACTAAAGCTGCGGTAAACTATATCTTTATCACCGATATTCACTATAAGGCAGGCACCGCATACGCCGAGAGCCTTATGAAGCAGGTGAAGCTCATTGCCGATATGGCAAACAGCGACGAGAATACCAATTTCGTAGTCGTAGGCGGCGATACCACCACGGGAATGTTTTCCACCAAGGAGCAGGCTATCGCCGAAACGCAGGAGATACTTGCATCCCTTAAAAACTGCACCAAACCCGTATTCGTCCTTATGGGCAATCACGACGACAATTCTTACTACTATTATACCTGCGGCTCCTTAAAGGCCGAGTTCGTTATAAGCGATAAGGACTGGAATGACGGTATAATCGATATGTTCTGCCCCGAAAATATCGTTCAGGACGACGAGACAAAGCGAGCAAATTCCAAGTATTACTACTATGATTTAAACGACACAACCCGTATCATCTGCCTCGACGCCATTGATTTCGACGCTCAGTACAACGAAAACGGAGATATTACCAAGCTTCCCGGAAGCAACGCGGGTATGAGCTGGTGGGGCTATTCGGCCGATCAGATGCGCTGGCTTGCCGAGGATGCCCTCGATACCGATAAAAAGGTTATCTTCGTCTCCCATATGGGAATCGACAAGGAGACCAACTGCTATAACACCAACATCCGCTTCGGCGCAGAGCTTCAAAGCATAATCTCGGCATATCAGAAGGGCGAAAGCTACACCGCGACCCTTAAGGACTATTGGGGCAATTCGGTTCCCGTTTCGGCCGATTTTAGTAGCCACGGCAGGATCCTTTCATATCAGTTCGGTCACATGCATATCGAGGCCAGCCTCTATAGCGAGGATATTGACCTATGGCAGATAAGCACCTCCTCCGCAAATGTCGATCAGACGAGTGTTCAGACCGAGGAAGCCCTTATGTCGGGCACCGCCAACGTAAAGACCCTCCCTTGGAGAGTATTCACCCGTAAGCTCGGTACAGAGAGCGAGGCCTGCTTCAGCGTTATGTCGGTTTCCGCAGACAGGATTTACCGCTACGCAGTAGGCGTCGGCAACGACGAGCTTATGATCCTTCCGCAGTAATTTCATTTATCCTTTCAAGCAAAAACACCCACTTTCGGGTGTTTTTGCGTTCCGCCTGCGGCGGAGGGTTAGTTTTGAGCGTTAGGGATAAGGGAAAAGGGAGGAGGGAAAACCAATTTATATCCATATTTCGGGAAATTCCCTCTTCCCTCTTCCCTCTTCCCTAAAGCTGTATCTTTCCCTCGTCGAAGACGAAGAACAGACCTCCGAAAGCGAAAGAGCAGACCACCGAAAGCGGTTGTGGTTGTAATTTTTAAAAAAGTATGATATAATATGTTCGATTATAGATTACCGGAGGTAATTTTATGGTAAATACAGATAGACTTTGCTTGGGCTGTATGAACGATAACGGCGGCGAAAAGGTCTGCCCTATATGCGGCTACGACAGCTCCGAGGACAATAATACCGCGCAGCTTGCGGTAGGCACCTGGCTTAACGCAAACCGCTATCTTCTCGGTCGTGCGATCGACGAAAACGGTGAAGGCGTTACCTATATCGGCTGGGATAACGACGCTAACGCCGTTGTAAACATTAAGGAATATTTTCCCGAGGGAATTGCCGTCCGAAGTGACGACCGCCTTACGGTGACCCCCGCCGAGGACAGAGCCCTTGCCTTTAACAGAGGTCTCGAAGCCTTTACCGAGCTTTCGAAGACCCTCGAAAGACTTCCCGAATCGACCTCTATCCTTCGGGTCGTCGACAGCTTTGAGGCAAACGGAACGGCCTATTCGGTCGTTTCAACCGTTTCGGGTACTACCCTTAAGGCCTTCCTTATCAAAAACGGCGGAGTATTAAAATGGGAGCAGGTCAAGCCCCTCTTTATGCCCCTTATCGCTACCGTTGCCGAGCTTAACGAGGCGGGAATCGTTCACAGAGGCATTTCCCCCGACAATATTATCGTCGGCCGCGACGGAAGGCTTCGTCTTACCGGATTTTGCATAAAGGACGTAAGGGTAGAGCATACCGAATTCTTATCGAGCCTTTCTACCGGCTACGCCGCCCCTGAGCAGTATCTCGAAAACGACAATTTCGGCGATTCCTGCGACGTATACGCGCTTGGTGCGGTGATCTTCCGCTGTATAATCGGCGTTACCCCTCCCGACGCTAAGGACCGTCTTTCCAACGACCGTCTTTCTATCCCCGCGAAGGTAGCCGAAAGCGTTCCCCGCGGAGTTCTGGTCGCCATCGCCAACACCCTTAAGGTCGACAAGTCACAGCGCGTTCCCTCGGTAGACCGCTTCTACCGTATGCTTGAGGCCGTATCCTCGGGTACCGTTGCCCTCGGAGACATCAAGGCCGGCGAAGAGCCCAAGCCCAAAAAGGCCTCGGGCGCAAAATACGCCCTTATCGCGACCCTTATAACCGTTGCCGTATTCGTTATAGGAATACTTTTGGCCCTTTGGCTGGTGCCCGGTCTTTACGACGGAATCTTCGGCAAGGAAGCCGACATCACCAACAATCCCACCGCCTCCGACGTAGCCTCGGGCTTTGAGGAGGACGACAGCTCGGGAATCGCTCAGGGCGTTCCCACCTTCATCGTACCCGACCTTTCGAATAAATCCTTCAGCGACGCTCAGGCCGAGCTTGAAAGCGAAGGAAAGTTCACCGTCGTCGTTGCAGGCTCGGTCTACTCCGAAAAGGTCGGCCGCGGACTTATCTGTGAGCAGTCGATAAAGGCAGGCACCAAGAAGCCCAGCGGCGCCGAGATCAAGGTTAAGATAAGCCTTGGCTCCGAGAAGGTAAAAATGCCTAACCTTATAGGACTTCCCCTTGAGGACGCTAAGATAAAGCTTTTAGAGATGGGCTTCTTCAGCGTTAACATTCTTGAACGCAGAGAGAACGATAACTCGGTACCCGAGGGTTGCGTTTGCCGCACCACCATTCCTGCCCGTCAGGAGGTTTCAACGACCGAGACCATAACCCTCTACTACGTTCCCGTATCGGAGCCTACCGAAGAGGAATACGATGACGAATATTCCGACAGCTCCGACAACGGCGGTAGCACCGATCAAAATTTAAATGAGTAAAAAAAGGGTCAGCTTTTAAAGCTGACCCGTAAGGTTTTTTGAGATTATTCCTCAGAGTTCTTAGAAATATATTCTACAACGTCACCGATAGTATGGAGGTTTTCAACCTCTTCGTCGGGGATCTCTACGCCGAACTCGTCTTCGATGGACATAAGAAGGTCTACGAGGTCGAGACTGTCGGCGCCGAGCTCTTCGGCGATCTTGGTGTCTAAGGTCATAGTCTCCTGATCTGCGGCAAGCTGCTCAGCCAGGATTTCGGTAATTTTCTCAAAAATCATTTAACATTCTCCTTATTGATTTTCGCACGCAAAACAGTTGATATTTCGGTGCGTTTTGTGGTATAGTAGTTTAAAATCAAAAATGACCTAAACAAATAATATGTTGGAAAAGCGATTTTGTCAACAGTTTTGTTGTTTTTTAACTAAAAAAAGGTGATGTAAATTATGAAAAAATACGGCGTGATAGGCTTCCCCTTAGGACATAGTATGTCGCCCTTCATACAAAAAGAACTCTTTGCCCTTCGCGGAACAGAGGCCGAATACGAAAAATATGAGATAGCGCCCGAAAAACTCAGCGAGGAGTTTTCGAAGACCCTCTCTGCGCTTGACGGCTTTAATATAACTATTCCTCATAAGATCGCAATTATGTCCTGCTGCGACGAAATTGACGGCGTTGCCGCCGAATACGGCGCGGTAAATACCGTCGTTAAAAGGGACGGAAGATTTTTTGGCTACAATACCGACGCCTACGGATTTTTAAAGGGTCTCGAGTTTTCGGGAATACCCCTTGAGGGAAGGGTACTGATCTATGGCTTCGGAGGAGCCGCCCGTACCCTTATAACCGAAAGCCTTAAGGCGGGCTGTGAGGTGACGGTGGGCACAACGGCCGACCGCTTGGCTCAGGCCGAGAAGGTAGTCGCGGAGATCGCCGCCAAAAAGGGCAAAAAAATAAAGCTTATCTCAAACGGGGAAATAACCGAAAATTTCGACCTTCTCGTTCACGCAAGTCCCGTGGGAATGTACCCGAAGGTCGGAGTCTCTCCCATAACGGCAGATCAGGTTGAGCTTTTTAAATATGTTTACGACATTGTTTATAATCCCACCGAAACCGAGCTTTTAAAAACGGCAAGGGAAAAGGGCAAGATCTGCGGCGGAGGACTTTCTATGCTTGTTTATCAGGCTATGCGGGGTCAGACCCACGGCCTTGGAGTAGAGTTTACAAGGGAAGAGGCCGCCACCGTCATCGAAAGGTCGGCCAAGGAGCTCGAAAGGGTGTTCGGAAAATGAAAAACATAATTCTTTGCGGCTTTATGGGAAGCGGCAAGAGCACCCTTGCAAAAGGCCTTTCCGAGGCCCTCGGTATGCCCCTTATCGATACCGATGAGGAGATAGTAAGAAGGCAGGGGAGAACCATTGCCGAAATCTTCGCTTCCGACGGAGAAGCCTTCTTCAGAAGCCTTGAGACCGAGCTTATAAAGGAGCTTTCCGAAAAGGAGGGGTATATAATATCCCTCGGCGGAGGTCTTGCGGCGAATGAAAAAAATCATCCCTATCTTAAGGCGGCGGGAAGGCTTATCCTTCTCGACTGCGGAATAGAGGAGACCCTTCGCCGAATTTCGGGGGATAAGACCCGCCCTCTTACCGCAGGGGGAGAAGAGGATATAATCGCCCGATATAACTACCGAAAACCTATCTACGAATCGGTGGCAGATATCGTGATCGACAGCTCCGCATCGGCAGGCAAGACCCTTGCTCTTGCCTTAGAGCTTTTATAAACGGGGGGCTATCACTACGCTCAGTGATCAGAGACCGTTGGTCGCAATTAAATCCGAGGGGTCGAGATTCCGCCTACGGCGATTTTGCGACTTTACCTGCGACAATGGGTCATTCTGAGCCTGTCGAACACGAAGTGCGGCACCGTAGGTGACGGAATCTTATTGTCGCAAAATTTCGACTTGCGCTCAGGATGACACGACCCCGCGGACCCGAGCGGAATTGAAAGCTAATAGAATAAAAACGGCTACGATAAGCCTTCTCTTTGGATGAGGCTTATCGTAGCCGTTTGCCTTTTGTGAAGCTCAGAGTATCTTTACCGGTCTTTCGTGCTCTTTTTCTTAAGCAAAATTACGATAACCGCCGCGACGAGGACAAGACCTGCTCCCGAAAGGATCCATATAAACTCTCCGCTATGAGCGGGGTCGGCGGAGCCTGCGTCCTCTTCCTCTTCCTCTTCTAAGGGAGGCTGCTCGGGAAGCTCTATTGCCTCAAACCTTATACCCGTATCCTCCGCAAGCTTTTCGGCCTTAGAGCCCTTACCGCCGCGGATAAGCTCGACCTTATAGGGACTGTCGTCTGAGTCAAGACCGTACCGATACCGACACCAATTCTCGTCGAATTCGGTATTCATACCGAGAACGGTTACGGTGTCAAGGAAGAAGCAGTTTGAAAAGGCGTAGCTTCCGACCTGTTTAAGTCCTGCGGGTAGGGTTATTTCGTGTATCGAGCGACAGCCGAGAAAGGCGCCGTACCCTATACCGACGAGACTTTCGGGCAGGGTCACGCTTCTGATGTTGTCGTTGTTCAAAAAGGCGTGGGCGGCTATTACCCTGGTGCCCTCCTTTATCTTGATATCTCCCCCTATGTTCTCGTCCGCCGCGATAAGGTAGTTGCCCGCGTAAAGCAGACCGTCCTCTCGGGGACTCTCGCTGTAAAAGCGGGTATTTTCAAATGCTCCGGCTCCTATTTCGGTTATCCCCTTGCCAAGGCTGACCTCCTTTAGTCCCAACCAACCCGAAAACGCTCCGTTTTCGATGACCTTAACGCTGTCGGGAAGGGTGAGTGAAGCTATGCCGTAGTGTTTGGTGAAAACGCCTCGCGGGATATAGGTGACCCCGTCCTTTATCCTGACCTTTTCGGGCAGGGGAAGATCGGAACCGACAATAAAGTTTTCGAGGTATAAAACTCCGTCGGTATAATTTTTTCGGTCGTCCTTGAAGGCGGTGCCGTCGACGGCGGTTACAGCTACCTCTTCTACCGCCTTGCCGATATTTATTTCCTTAAGGGAGGTACAGTCGCTGAAGAGACCGTGGCTTATAACCGTAAGACTGTCGGGGAGGGTTATCTTTTCCATAGCGGTACAGCCGACGAAGGCGTAGGCCCCAAGCTCCGAAAGCCCCTCGGAAAGAGAGACCTTTTTAAGAGCGGCACAACCCGAAAAGGCCCTTTCGCCTATTTTCGAAATACCTTTTGGCAGAGTAATACTTTCGAGGGCGGTACAGTCCTTAAAACACTCGGCTCCTATTTCGGAAACCGCCTTTACGGAGAATTCCTTAAGGGCGGCGCAGCCTTCAAAGGCCGAGCTTCCGATACTTTTTACAGAGGGTAGCTCGACCCTTTTAAGGGAGCTGCAGTTTGCAAAGGCTCCGATCGCGATATTTTCCACCGAGCTAGGCAGGCTGACGCTTTCAAGAGAGGTACAGCCCGTAAAGGCGTAATGCTTTATATCCTTAAGCTTTTTTCCGAAAACTATCTTCTTTAGGTTTATACAGTCTGAAAAGCAGGCCGCCGATATCTCGGTAAGGCCGTCGGGCAGATGAACTTCGACTATTTCGGTGCGCTTTAGAATGGCTCTGCCGCTTATATCGGTGACCGTTTTTCCGTCGAGCTTTTCGGGGATCTTAAGAATTCCGTTTTCAGGAATATCTATCGCGGTAAGGGTTATACCGTTTTGATTTTCGGTATATTCGAGGCCGTCCGTCCCCTGCGCCAAAGCATTACCGCCAAAAAGCAGAGGCGTACTGACGAGGATAAGGGTAAATAGCAGGGCAATGGCTTTTTTCATAGGGTCGACCTCCTTTGGTTTTCTGTTATAATTATACCATAATCGTATGTCTCTTGTATATATAATTATTTTGGTTCAGGTTATTGCATTTAGAGGAATTTTGTGATAAAATAATCTGTAATCTTGTTTTACGGTGGGATACTATGCGAAAAATTACCGTTTCGGGTCAAAACGGCTACGAAATTCTTATAAGCAACAATATTTTAGCCTCCTGCGGCGAGTATGTCAGGAAGGTGACCGCCGCCAAAAAGGCTCTTATAATCTCCGACAGCAACGTTTACCCCCTCTACGGAGACTCGGTAAGTGCTTCTCTCAGGGATAACGGCTTCGAGGTATCGCATTTTGCTTTTCCCGCCGGAGAAGCCTCAAAGACCCTCGATACCGTAAGCGATATGATAAAGGCCCTCTGTGAGGCTCAGCTTACCCGAAGCGATATCGTCGTAGCTTTGGGCGGCGGCGTCACGGGAGATATGGCAGGCTTCGCTTCGGCAATATATCTTCGCAGAATCGATTTCGTTCAGATACCTACCTCCCTTCTTTCTCAGGTCGACTCCTCGGTAGGCGGAAAGACAGGCTGTGACCTGTCCTTCGGAAAAAACCTTATCGGCGCATTTCATAATCCGCTTTTGGTTTTAATCGACCCCGATACCCTAAAGACCCTTCCCGACCGTTATAAAAACGACGGGATCGGCGAGATAATAAAATGCGGTTGTATACGTTCGGCCTCCCTTTTCGAAAGGCTGGAAAAGGCCGAAAGCTTTGATAGTATAACCGAGGACGCTATTTTCGAGTGTGTCGATATAAAGCGCGTTGTAGTCGAAAACGACTTTACCGAAAAAGGGGAGAGAATGCTTCTTAATTTCGGTCACACCCTCGCCCACGCCATCGAAAAATACGAAAGCTATATAGGCCTTGCTCACGGCGAGGCGGTAGGCGTCGGAATGGCGGTAATAACCAAGGCCTCCGAAAAGGCGGGCTATACCGAAAAGGGAACCGCCGAAAGAATAGAAAGGCTTCTCGGAAAATTCGGCCTGCCGATAAAAACCGACGCCCCCATAGATAAGCTATGCGAAATAATGCTTCACGATAAAAAGCGCAGAGCAGGGGAGATAAACCTGGTGCTTCTTAAGAATATCGGCGACTCCTTTACTTTAGGCTATCCGACCGAGTCCCTTACCGCCTTTTTCTCGGAGGGAATGTGATGGATATAAAGATAGTTCCTTCCCCCCTTTCGGGGCAGGTCGATATACCTCCCTCAAAATCCGCCGCCCACAGAGCCCTTATCTGCGCCGCACTTTCCGAGGGGACGAGCCGCGTAGAGCCCTACTGTACCTCTGAGGACATAAAGGCCACCGCCGCCTGCCTTCGGGCTTTCGGTATGAGGATAGAGGAGGACGAAAAGGGCTATACGGTAGGCCGAGGGGAAAGGATAAAAGGCGGAACCCTCGATTTCGGCGAATCGGGCTCCACCGCTCGCTTTCTCCTGCCCGTTGCCGCCGCCCTGGGCGCGGAGGTGACCGCAAAGGGAAAGGGCCGACTCCCCCAACGACCTATGAAGGTTCTGACCGACCTTCTGCGTCAGCACGGTGTAGAGGTCTCTTCGGATAACCTCCCGATGACCCTTAAGGGAAAAATGACCGCAGGGGAATTTGCCCTGCCCGGTAATATCAGCTCCCAGTACATAAGCGGTCTTATGCTTGCCGCGCCGCTTCTTGACGGCGATACCGAGATAATCCCGACAACCGCCCTTGAATCTGTCGGCTATATCGATATGACGGTAGACGCCGTGAAGGGTCAGGGGGTCGGCGTAGAAGAGACCGAAAAAGGCTGGAAAATTTCGGCCGATCAAAGCTATAAGCCCCGCGATATAAAGATAGAGGGGGACTGGTCGCAGGCAGCCTTCTTTATGTCGGCCGCCGCAATAGGCGGAGATATAAGGGTACACGGCCTCGACTTTGCGTCCCGTCAGGGGGATATGGCCGCCCTTGACGTTTTTGCCGCCTTTGGTGCAGATATTTCCATTGAGGGAGACGTTTTGCATATAAGAAAGGGTGAGCTTCGAGGAATAGAGGTAAACGCCGCCGATATTCCCGATATGGTCCCCGCCATCGCCGCCACCGCCGCCTTCGCAAGGGGCAAAACGGTCATTCATTCGGCCGAAAGGCTAAGAATTAAAGAAAGCGACCGAATTAAGACCACCATAGCCGCCCTGAATGCTCTCGGCATTAAGACCGAGGAAAGACCCGACGGAATGATGATCTACGGAGGAAGACCGAAGGGCGGAGCTGTTGACGGAGCGAATGACCACAGAATAGTAATGGCCTTCTCGGTGGCCGCCGCCTTCGCTGAGGGTGAAAGCGTTATTACGGGCGCCGAAGCTATAAATAAATCATATCCCGAATTTTTTGAGGATCTTAAAAAGCTTGGAGGAAAGATACAGTGAGATCGAGCGTAGGCTCAAGGGTAAGACTGACCGTTTTCGGCGAAAGCCACGGCCCTGCCGTAGGCTGTGTGCTTGAGGGTCTGCCCGCAGGGCATAAAATTGATATGGAAATGCTGTCGGCTCAGATGTTCCGCCGTGCACCGGGTAAGGACAAGACCGCAACCACCCGCAGGGAGGCCGACGAGCCCGAGATACTTTCGGGAGTGCTTTTCGGCGTAACTACGGGAGCCCCCCTTGCCCTTATAATAAGAAATAACGATACCCGTTCCAACAACTACGATAATTTGAAGGTGCATCCGCGACCTAATCATTCCGACTACGCCGCATACGTAAAATTCGGCGGCTTTAACGATGTTCGCGGCGGCGGTCATTTTTCGGCCCGTCTTACCGCGCCTATAGTTGCCGCAGGCGCTATATGCAAAAGCTTGCTCGCCGAAAAAGGAATAACCGTCGGCGGCCATATAAGCAGTATCGGCCCCGTGGACGACACCCCCTTCGACCCCGTAAAGATAAGCGCAGAGGAGCTTAAAGCCTTAAACACCAAGCTTTTCGCCCTTAACGCCCCCGAAAGGGAGGAGGCTATGCGGGCCGAGGTCGAAGCGGCAAGAATGGACTGCGATTCGGTAGGCGGCTCGGTAGAGCTTGCGGCGGTAGGACTTCCCGCAGGTGTAGGAGACCCTATGTTCTACGGCGTTGAAAACGTTATCGCGCAGGTGCTTTACGGAGTCCCTGCCGTAAAATCGGTATCCTTCGGAGCGGGGGCAGACTTCTCCCGAATGAGGGGAAGCGAGGCCAACGATCAGATGTACGTAGACGAAAAGGGTCAGGTAAAATGCCTTACCAATAACTGCGGCGGAATTACGGGTGGAATAACCAACGGAATGCCCCTTATAGTAAAGGTCGCCTTAAAGCCGACCCCATCCATCTCGAAGCCACAGCAGACGGTAGACCTCGAAAAAATGGAGAATTCGACCCTCTCTATCGTCGGCCGTCACGACCCCTGCATAGTGCCCCGTGCCCTTGCGGCCCTTGAAGCGGCGCTCTGCATCGGACTTACCGACCTTTTAGCGGAGGACGGAAAATTATGAAACTTGACGAAATAAGAAACGAAATAGATAAAATAGATAAAGAGCTGGTGCCGCTTTTAAAGGCCCGAATGAACTGCTCGATAAAGGTGGCCGAAATCAAGAAGGCGGAGGGTCTCCCCATCTACCACCCCGGCCGAGAGCAGGCCATTCTCGACAAGGTCTGTGATATGGGCGGCGAGTTCGGAAGCTATATCTCGGCGGTATACCGCGAGATAATGGGCGTTTCCAAGGAGGCTCAGCAGGTCGAGCTTACCCCTGCAGGCGATCTTGCGGGAAGAATAGTAAACGCAAAGGACGGAATTAAGGAAAACGTTACGGTAGCCTGTCAGGGCGTAGCGGGTGCCTTCGGAAACATAGCCGCAAAAAATCTTCACAAAACCGGTAACATAAAATACTACGATACCTTTGAAGACGTTTTCAGAGCGGTCGAAAAGGACGAAGCGGTCTACGGAGTGGTCCCCGTCGAAAACTCCAACGCAGGCTCGGTCATGGAGGTCTACGACCTTATACTTAAATACAGGTTCTACATAGTCTCTGCCGCAGAGCTTGCCGTAAACGAAAACCTTTTGGGCGTCCCCGGCGCAAAGCTCAGCGATATTAAGACCGTATATTCTCATCCGCAGGCTCTTGCTCAGTCGGACGAGTTTATAAAGGAGCACGGAATAACCCCGATCCAGTATTCCAATACCGCAATGGCGGCAAAATACGTGTCGGAGCTCGGCGATAAGTCGGTGGCCGCCGTCGGCTCGGCCCTTGCGGGAAGCCTTTACGGACTTGAGGTCATCGCCCCCGATATTCAGTCGATAAAGCATAACTGCACGAGATTTATAACCATCTCGAAGCAGCTTATAATCCCCGACGAAGCAAATAAGGTAAGCGTGGTCTTCTCGGTGCCCCACAGCGTCGGCGCACTGAACAGAGTTTTAAACCGCTTCTGTGTAAACGGACTTAACCTTACCAAGATAGAATCCCGCGCGGCGAGAAACGGAAATTTCGATTACGTTTTCTACCTCGACTTCGCAGGAACTCTTAACGACAGAAAGACAATAGCGCTCATCTCCTCCCTTGCCGACGAGCTACCCGATTTTACCTTCCTCGGCAACTACAGAGAAGAAGTAATTAAGGAATAGGTGATTAAAATGGCAAAAGAAAAAATGGTAAAAGCAATAACCTCTATGGAAGAGGATTTCGCAAAATGGTATACCGACGTTGTGCTTAAGGCCGAGCTCATCGACTACGCTTCGGTCAAGGGTTGTATGATAATCCGCCCCTACGGCTGGGCCATTTGGGAAAATATTCAGAAGATAATGGACGGAATGTTCAAGGAAACGGGTCACGAAAACGTTTCTATGCCTATGTTCATTCCCGAAAGCCTTCTTCAGAAGGAAAAGGATCACGTTGAGGGCTTTGCTCCCGAGGTTGCCTGGGTCACCCACGGCGGAAACGACGAGCTTGAGGAGAGAATGTGCGTCCGCCCCACCTCCGAGACCCTTTTCTGCGATCACTATAAGAATATAATTCATTCCTGGAGAGATCTGCCCAAGCTTTATAATCAGTGGTGCAGCGTCGTCCGTTGGGAGAAGACCACCCGTCCCTTCCTTCGTTCCCGTGAGTTCCACTGGCAGGAGGGTCACACCATCCACGCCACCGCAGAGGAGGCTCAGGCCGAGACTATTCAAATGCTTAATATCTATGCCGAGTTTGCCGAGAAATATCTCGCCATCCCCGTAATAAAGGGCGTTAAGACCGAGAAGGAGCGTTTCGCAGGCGCCGTCGATACCTACACCATCGAGGCTATGATGCACGACGGTAAGGCTCTTCAGTCGGGAACCTCCCACTTCTTCGGAGACGGCTTCGCAAAGGCCTTCGGAATTCAGTATGCCGACAAGGACAATAGGCTTGCCACGCCCTTCCAGACCTCTTGGGGCGTTTCGACCCGTCTTATCGGCGCGATCATTATGACCCACGGCGACGATAACGGCCTCGTTCTTCCCCCCGCCATCGCCCCCATTCAGCTTATCGTCGTTCCCATCGCCGCTCATAAGGAGGGCGTGACCGAGAAGGCTGAGGAGGTAACCGCCAGACTTAAGAAGATCTGCCGCGCCAAGATCGACAACTCCGACAACTCTCCCGGATGGAAGTTCGCCGAGTATGAGATGAAGGGCGTTCCCCTCCGATTAGAGCTTGGCCCCCGCGATATTGAAAATAATCAGTGTGTTCTCGTTCGCCGCGATAACGGCGAAAAGGACACCGTTTCTTTAGACGAGCTTGAGACCAAGGTTCCCGAAATGCTTGAAGCAGTTCGCGACGGACTTTATAATAAAGCTCTCGCTAACCGTACCGAAAAGACCTACGTCGCAAAAACGATGGAAGAAATGATCGATATTGCCGATAATAAACCCGGCTTTATCAAGGCTATGTGGTGTGAGGACCGTGCCTGCGAAGAGGCCCTTAAGGAAAAAGCAGGAGTCTCCTCCCGCTGTATGCCCTTCGAGCAGGAGCAGCTAACGGATAAGTGCATCTGTTGCGGCAAACCCGCCAAGAAGATGGTTTATTGGGGCAAAGCATACTAATCGGTTCCCGATTAGTATGCAATTAAATCCGTTTCCCTTGGAAACGAATGAAATCCCTAACGAGATGAAATCACTGCGTGATGAAATCCGCCGCGGCGGATGAAACGGATTTGGCCGCAGTGGACAGCGAACAGTGGTCAGTGATCAGTGGACAGTGGACAGTGGTTAGTGGACAGGCGGATACCGAAACCGAAAATATACACG
>CASFDQ010000028.1 GCA_949293385.1 uncultured bacterium
AAGCACAATTTCCAAGCTTGGCGTTTCCGCGTATAAGAACGTTTATACCAACAGTACGACAACTCCTTATACCGAAGGCACCTATGTAAACCTTACCACCGATCAGATGACAGGCAAGGGCGCTCTCGAAAACCTCGCAGGCTTCTCGGATGACGATTGGTATGCGGTAGACGGAAAGACCCCCTTCCTCCGCACCTACGGTATTTCCCTCGGTGACGTAAACGAGGACGGAGCCTTCGATTTGGCTTCGGATGCCGCCGCCCTTCGAAAGGGACTTATCGGTGCCGCCTCGGCCAAAAACGGCGACTTTGATAAAAACGGTGCCGTCAATATCTTAGACCTCGTTAAGCTCAGCATAAAATAATAAACAAAAACTCACCTCCTTAAGGAATTTGTGAATAGGGATAAAAATAGAGGATATGTATTCGAACCAATACATATCCTCTTTGTTTTTGTAAAATTCGACGTCGCGCCCTACAACGATTACCGCAAATCCCTATCATTACCCGCCCTACGGGAGTGAGTTTTTTACCTTTTATACTTCGCTCCATACTCCTGCGGAGTTACTCCGAAATGCTTTTTAAAGCATCTTGTAAAATATCCCGCGTCCGAAAAGGCACAGGCGGCGGCCACGTCCGATATACTCACACCGCCCTTTTTTATAAGCTTTTTAGCCTTCTCAAGCCTTAGTATTCTTATATATACCATTGGGGTAAGACCCGTGACCTTTTTAAAGCGCCTGCAAAAATAGGTCTCGTCATAGCCGAACCTTCGGCTGAGGGAAGAAGTTGAAATATCCTCGCAAAAGCTTTCGTTTATAAAATCCAAAATCTCTTTAAAGCGTCCGCTTTCGGCAATGGCCACACCTTCCTCCGAAAGGCAGTTTTTAAAGAGCAGACCTATTAGACGGTATATTTCTCCCACCGTCATAATATCTGCGATGGCATCTTCCTTTTCGGAAAGCCGTATTATCTCGCTGAGGGAAGCGATAATATCCCCGTCCTTCGTGGAATTTACGAAGGATATCCGCTGACTGTGCAAGGGAGAGAGAAAACGTTCGCTGATGCCCGTTGTGTTAAAGAATTTGCTTATATCGAACATAACCGCATCGTAGTTTGCGCCCAGACTTCCCGCGATACCCGAGTGCGGCATACAAGGGGGGAAAATGGCTACCTCGCCCGACCCAAACTCTCTTACCGTGCCGCCGCAATTTATCGTTATACTTCCCGAATTTATAAGAAGAAGCTCTATTCGGTCGTGCCAGTGCATAGTAAAACAGTATTTTTCGGGTTTTATGACGGTAGGTATTATCTTTACGGCGCTGTCTCCGTAAAGCACGGGGGTCAGTTCTTTCTGATGATCGAGTCTCATAAAAAGTCAAAATCGTCCTAACTAAAGTCTAAATTATTATTTTACCTTTTTCGTGATATATGTTATCATAAAACTGCAAACATTTCAATATTAAAGGAGATTTTTTTATGAAAGTCGGCGTTTGTGTACAGTTTTCTTCAATGGACGAAATGTCAAAAAAATTCAAAAGTCTTGTAGATAACGGCTTTGATAATTTTCAGCTTATTTGCTGGAATATGGCCCTCTTTACCGAGGAAAACGCTAAGCAGATAAACTCTCTCTGCGAGGAATACGGCGTTACGATCTCGGCTTTTTGGTGCGGTTGGGAAGGACCTGCAGTCTGGAACTTTTCCGAAGGCCCCAAGACCCTCGGTCTTATTCCCCTCGAGTGGCGTGAGCAGAGGGTCAAAAACCTTTGTGCAGGCTCCGATTTCGCTAAGCTTTTAGGGGTCAAAAATATCGTTACTCATATGGGCTTTATCTACGAGGATATGAATCATCCCGATTTCGAGCCCTTCTGCGACGCGGTAAGAAGGGTTGCGGAATACTGCAAGAAAAACGGTCAGAACCTTCTTTTTGAAACCGGTCAGGAGACCCCCGTTACTATGCTTCGCTGTTTTGAAAGGGTCGGTACGGATAATCTGGGCGTCAACCTCGATACCGCTAACCTCATCCTCTACGGTAAGGCAAACCCCGTCGATTCTCTCGACGTTTTCGGTAAGTACGTTAAAAATCTTCACGCTAAGGACGGAACCTATCCCACCGACGGCTTGGGTCTCGGGCAAGAGACCGCTATCGGTCAGGGCAAGGTCGATTTTAAAGGCGTTATATCGGGACTTCACGCTCTCGGCTACGACGGCTACGTCACTATCGAGCGCGAGATCTCGGGCGAGCAGCAAACGAAGGATATCCTTTCCGCAAGAGATTATTTAAATGAGATCATCCGTGAAGTGGAGGGTAAATAATGTTAAAAGTAGGTTTAGTTGGCTGCGGCGGAATTTCGGGAGCTCACGTCCCCGGTTGGCAGGCTCTTGAAGACTGTGAGATAGTCGCGGTTTGCGACGTCCGTCAGGAAATGATGGATAAATACCCCGGCCCCCGTCAGTATTTAAGCTTTGACGAAATGCTCGAAAAGGAAGAGCTGGATATCGTAGATATCTGCCTTCCTACCTACCTTCATCCCGACTATGCCGTAAAGGCTATGGAAAAGGGAATAAACGTCCTTTGCGAAAAGCCCATTTCCTTAAATCGCGACGACGTCGAGCGGGTCTATGCCGCCGCCGAAAAGAACAAGGTAAAATTTATGGTGGCTCAGGTCCTTCGCTTCTGGCCCGAATACGAAAAGGTCAAGGAGTTTTATGAGAACAAGACCTACGGCAAGCTTCTCTGCGGAAGAATGCAGCGCCTCGGAAATACCCCGAAATGGAGCTGGGACGGCTGGATGCAGGATGAAAAGCGAAGCGGCTACGTTCCCTTCGACCTTCATATTCACGACCTCGACTGGATCGTATATACCTTCGGTGCTCCGAAAAATCACACGGTCTACAGAAATCAGCGGGTAGAGCAGGATCATCTCACCGTAAACTACGAGTTTGAAGATTTCTATATAAGTACCGAGGCCTGCTGGAACTGGGCACCCACCCCCTTCAGCGCGGGCTTCCGTTTTCAGTTTGAGGAGGCCGTCGTTGAGTACAGCGGCGATATGACGGTATATCAGAATGACGGAAAGATCATTAAACTCGGTGCCGACGGCGGCGAGGCCGGAGTTATAAATCTCCCAAAGACCAATGCCTACGGCGAAGAGATCGAATATTTTAAGAACTGCGTCTTAAACGACGTCGATCCCGAAAAGGTCAAACCCCACGAGCTCGCAACCGTCCTCGATATAATCGATACCTTTAAAAAGTAAAAAAGCCTGCCTCTAAGGCGGTTTTTTCTTCTGCGTGCCGCAGAGGTTTAGCTTTAATGGTTAGGGATAAGGGAAAAGGGAGGAGGGAAAACCAATTTATATCTTTCTTTCGGGAAATCCCCTCGTCCCTCATCCCTCTTCCCTAAACCTCAATATTTCCCTCGGCGAAGCCGAAGATGAAAATAAAACCGCCGTAAGGTGGGTATGCGTAGAGATAAAATCAGACGATATGTATTTTTGTTTATACATATCGTCTTTTTTTGTAAAAAATTTCGGATGCCCGCTCGGGCTCATCGTGAAGAGCCCCTACGACCGTATAATAAATCGCTTCGGTATACCACTCTTTTCTGACAACCGACCACTGTCCACTGCGCCGTAGGCGTCGCACCTTTTTCCTTTATTTTGATCCCTTCTTGTATTCTCTCATAGTAACTCCGTACCTTGCCTTAAAAAGCTCGGCGGCCCAGCTTATATTATTAAATCCGCTCTCGAAAATAATATCCGAAACGCTGTGATTACTGTTTTTAAGCATATTGACGATAAAGTTGAGCCTGAGACCGTTTATGTATTCTGATACCGTCATTCCCATATACTTTTTAACCGTTCTCGAAACGTGCTCGCGGCTTTTGTCGGTAAGGCTGAAGAAAAACTCACTGCCTTTAGAAAAATTACCGTCCTTTTTGACCCTGTTGCACATTTCTTCAAGCCATACGGGAAGCTTTTCCTCGTTCTCGAAGCCTTCGGAAAAGTATCTTGTAAATACGTTAAAAATAAGTATCCTGAATGCCGAACCGATCTCGTTATAGTTTTTCGGGTCGATGGCGCGGATATTATCCATCATTTTCGAAAACCGTTCAAGCTCATAATCACTGAGCCTTACCTCGGGCGGAAGAAAAGAGCCTAAAAGGTGTGATTTTTTAAAGCCCTCCCCCAAATACTCAAAGAGCATATCGCATATCCTTGCCGAAAAGGCGATATTAAGCAGAGAAAAGGGCCTTTGTCCGACTCCGATATAGTCGTGATCATCAAAAGGGCGTATAAATACGAGATCTCCTCGACTAAGAGGAAACTCTGCCCCGTTTGCTATATGAAGAGCGCTTCCGTCAAGCATAAGGAAAAGCTCGTAATATTCGTGGGTATGGGGTCTGAAATACTCGGTGTCGCTGAATACGTATCTGTAGGTAAATCCCGTTTTTCGGTCGACAAACCGTTCTTCGGTAAGCAGTTTTGATTCCATAATTCACCTCGAAATATCAAAATACCATAACTATATTATCACATTACCGTTTGCATTTCAACCGCTTTCGTATTACAATAAAGTAAAATAACCCGAAGAGGTGTTTTGTATGAGCTTTATTAAGGAAAAAATCAAAATAACCTGCGACAATCTTTTCACCGCCGCCAACAAGAAACTCTGTGACCTTCGCGGTATAGAGTACGTTATGTGCGACTATAAGACCGATAATATTCCGCCGAAGGAGGGCTGGATGCCTTTAGACCCTAAGGACAGGATCTACGGCAGAGACGGTCACTGCTGGTTTCGGGCAAGCTTTAAGACCCCGAAGACCGAAAAGGGCGAAAACCTGTATTTGAAATGCACCACGGGTAAGGAGGGACAGTGGGACGCCACCAATCCTCAGGGCCTCGTATATTTAAACGGAAAAATGGTTCAGGGCCTCGACACCAACCACGTCGATATATTTTTAGAGCCCGATACCGATTATGAATTTTTAAACTATTTCTACGTCGGCCCCCTGCTTGACGAGACCGACGTGTATTTTGCCCTTTATAAGCTTGACGAGGTCACCGAGCAGCTTTACTACGATATGTCGGTTGCCTACGATACCGCCTGCCTTCTCCACGAGAACAGCGACGAATACGTTTCCCTTATGGGCATTTTAGAGCAGACCGCCAATATTATCGACTTCCGCGATGTGAACGGCTCCGCCTTTAAGGAAAGCGTAATAAAGGCTATCGGCTATATCGGCGAGGAGCTTTATAATAAGCTTTGCTCGGTCGAGAACAAACCAATCGTTCACTGCGTAGGTCATACACATATCGACGTCGAGTGGAGATGGCACCGCGCACAGACAAGAGAAAAGGTTCAGCGCAGCTTTTCCACCGCAATAAACCTTATGGACCGATATCCCGAATATAAATTTATGCTCTCTCAGCCCGAGCTTTACCGCTATTTAAAGGAGGAAGCCCCCGAAAAATACAATGAGCTTAAAAAGCTTGTGAAAGAGGGAAGATGGGAGCCCGAGGGCGCAATGTACGTCGAGGCCGACTGTAACCTTATTTCGGGAGAAAGCTTCGTCCGTCAGATACTTCAGGGAACGAAGTTCTTTAAGGAGGAGTTCGGCGTCGAGTGTAATATTCTCTTCCTGCCCGACGTTTTCGGCTACTCTGCCGCCCTGCCGCAGATACTTAAAAAATCGGGGATCGACTATTTCGTAACCTCCAAGATCGCCTGGAACGAGACCAACACTATGCCGGTCGACCGCTTTATGTGGGAGGGTATCGACGGAACCGAGATATATACCAACTTTATAACGACTCAGGATTTCAGAGGTATGGATCCACACCGTTATACGACCTACGTCGGACATTTAAATCCCACTCAGGTAAAGGGCACCTGGACCCGCTTTTCACAGAAGGAATACGGCAACCGCACTATGACCACCTACGGCTTCGGAGACGGCGGCGGAGGACCTACGAAACAGATGCTTGAGACCCAGCGCCGACTCTCTAGGGGTCTTCCCGGAATGCCCGTAACCGTTATGACTACCCTTCGGGAATATTTAGATAAGACTAAGGTCGATTTCGATAAGGCCTGCGAGAAAACCAAGCGCACCCCCAAATGGGTCGGCGAGCTTTATCTCGAATTTCACCGAGGAACCTATACCTCTATGGCAAAGGTAAAGAGAGCAAACCGCAAGGCCGAGCTCGGTCTTCAGAAGACCGAAGCCCTCTCCTATACCGACCTTTTCTTCGGCGGAGATTACGACGCCGACGGTATTTATAATACTTGGAATAAGGTCCTTCATAATCAGTTCCACGATATTATCCCCGGCTCCTCCATAAAAGAGGTCTACGACGGAACCGATAAGGACTATGCCGAGATTGAAGAGTATATAAACGCGGTTTCCTCCGATAAGCTTGAAAAGCTCGCAAGCGGCGTTTCGGAAAAGGGGATTTTCGTCTACAACCCCTCGGGCTTCCCCCGAAAGGGAGAGGTTACCTTCGAAGGCAAGACCGTCGAGCTAAAGGAGGCCGTACCTGCCTTCGGATGGAAGGTCGTAAAGGAAGCGAAGGCCGACAGCGAGGTCGAAATAAACGGGCTTACCGCCGAGAACAGGTATTACCGTATTACCCTCGACGAAGCGGGAAGAATTATCTCTCTTTACGATAAGACCGCAGGCCGTCAGGTAATAAAAGCCGGCGAAAAGGCCAACGAGCTTCAGGCCTTTGAGGACTATCCCCGTCAGTACGATAACTGGGAGATAACCGATTATTATAAGGAAAAAATCTATCTCCTCGATACCCCTGCTGATATCCTGCCCGTAACCGACGGCTCCCGTAAGGGCTTTAAGATCAGCCGCAAATATATGGATTCTTATATTTCACAGAATTTGTGGCTCTACTCCGACTGCCCCCGAATCGATTTCGAAACCGATATCGACTGGCATCAGCATCATCAGATCTTAAAGGCCGCCTTCCCCTTGGACGTTCATACCAATACCGCAACCTACGATATTCAGTTCGGTCATACTACTCGTCCCACTCACGCTAACACGAGCTGGGATAAGGCCAAGTTCGAGACCTGCGGTCATAAGTGGGTCGATATGTCTGAAAACGGCTACGGCGTAGCCCTGCTTAACGACTGTAAATACGGTCATTCCGCCGAGGGCAATACCTTAAAGCTTACCATCTTAAAATGCGGCACCGATCCTAACCCCGAAGCCGATCAGGGAAAGCACCTTTTAACCTATTCGCTCCTGCCTCACTTGGGCGATTTCCGTACCGCGGGGGTAATAAACGAGGCCTACGCCTTAAATCAGCCCCTTGCCGCTCTGGAGGCTAAGGGCGGCGGAAGCCTGCAGGATGTCTTCTCCCTCGTCTCCTGCGACAGACCGAATATAATTATCGAAACGGTAAAAAAGGCCGAAGCCGACGATTCTATGATCCTCCGTATGTACGAAGCCTTTGACAGCAGGGGAGAGGTGACCGTAACCGTACCCGAGACCTTCAAAAAGGCATATCTCTGTAACCTTATGGAAAAAGAGGAAAGGGAGCTTGAACTAAAAGAAAACAAACTGACCGTTTCCTATAGAAATTTAGAAATTATAACCCTTAAATTCATCAAATAATAGGAACATCCCCGAACGGATATCCGTTCGGGGTCAGACCGCTGACTTACCTTTGTCAGCGGTCTGAGCCTTCTCCGACGGAGAAGGCTTTTTTAGTGGTCAGTGGACAGAAAAGAGTAACGCCTTCGGCGTGAGTAGCGCGACCCGCGAGTAAACAGAGTAACGGATACCGAAGCAAGTTATCGGGAGGTTGTAGGGCGGTGCCTCCCTTGCCTAAAGTTATTCCCCTGTTAGGGGAAATGTCACGGAGTGACAAAAGGGTGCAGGGGGACCGCGACCCGTAGGGTCGTATTTCCGACCGCAGGGAGGAACATCATTTTGCGCCAAAGGCGCAAATATCGTTTTCGTTTGCGGTCGGAAAACGATGTTGCCTTACGGCAAATGATGTTATGCTTCGCATAAACGATGTTGCGACTAACGTCGCAAACGAAACTTTTCCGTAGCGGTGGAGGGATAGTGCTCCCGCCGTGAGATA
>CASFDQ010000029.1 GCA_949293385.1 uncultured bacterium
GCTACTCAAAGGGCGTTTTACTCTTTTTCTGTGCGAAGCACCCCTGCAAAACGCAGTTTTGCCCCTGCGCAGCCCCTCGTCCCTAAACTGCTTCGGTATCCGTCTGACCACTGTCCACTGTTCACTGACCACTGTCCACTGCGGCCTTCGGCCGCTCAGGGTGTTCTCATCATCTTCTTACATATAAAAAAACAAAAACACCCCGCTTTTGCGGAGTGTCTTCGTTTTGGCGCGCTGAAGATGATACTCTGCGCTGCCTCGCCCTGCCTACCGTTCCGAACGGTTACGGCATTTCGTGGCGGCTCGAGACTTTGGCAGACCGCACCGCCTGTCGCGGCGTTGCGCCTGCGTCGACGTACACCCTGCGGGTGTCTCATCATCTTCTTACATATAAAAAACAAAAACACCCCGCTTTTGCGGAGTGTCTTCGTTTTGGCGCGCTGAAGATGATTCGAACACCCGACCTTCTGGTCCGTAGCCAGACGCTCTATCCAGCTGAGCTATCAGCGCAATTTTTATACACTACTTACGAGTGCCATAGTATAATACCACAAGTACAAAGAAAATGCAAGCATTATTTTTTTATTTTCAAAAATTTTTTCAGTTTTTTCCGGTTGCAAGTTGCAAAACGATGTTGTATTATATGTGTATACATATTTTTTATCGAATGGAGCCAAAAAATGCGTTTTTCCCGTCTTTTAGCAATTTTACTTTGTTTTGTGTCGATCTTAGGCCTTGCGGCCTGCGGCGGAGGCGACGACCCCACCATCGAAGCAAGCTCTGCCCCTCAGAGCAGTGAGGTCACCTCTTCCGAGCCCGAGCCGGTCGACCCCTATGCAAACTGTGTTATAAATCCCCTTACCGGCGAAAAGAAGCTTGACCCCGAGTTTGAGGGCTGCCGTCCCATCGCCGTCACTATAAACAACATCTATTCGGCACAGTCGGTTCAGTCGGGACTCGATAAGGCCGACGCCGTTTTCGAAAGCGAGGTCGAGGGCGGAATTACCCGTCTCCTTGCCCTTTTCACCGATCCCTCCGACGTCGGAAAGATCGGAACCATCCGCAGTCTCCGCGTTCCCTTCGCCGAAATGGCAAGAGGAATGAACGCCGTCCTCTATTTCCACGGAATGGACAACACCTACTGCCGCCCCCTTCTCCCCTCCTTAGGCCTCGACTATGCGCAGATCGACGCCTCTACATACGGCTTCCGCGAGAAAAACGGTCTCTCCTACGAGCATACCCTTTATACGAACGGGGAGAAGATAATGAAGCTTACCAAAGCCAAGAAATTCGATACGAGCGGCGGAAAGGTATGGCTTAACTTCGCCGAGACCGAGGAGAAGACCGCCGCAGGCGAGACCTCTGCCAAAAAGGTGAAGGTCAAATTCAGCGGAACCTCCACTACCCATTTTTACCTCGACGAGGAAACGGGAAAATACGCCCGCGCAAACAAGAACGGCGATATCTTCAAGACCTACCATACGGGCAAGGAGGAGCAGTTCACCAACGTCTTCGTTCTCAAGACCTCAATTTACAACTATCCCGACGGCAAGCACCGCGCCATCGACCTTTCTTCGGGCGAGGGCTGGTACATATCGGCAGGAGGAATGACCGAGATCGAATGGGAAAAGGGCAAAGCCTCCGAAAACTTTAAATTTACCGCCGCCGACGGCAGCGACCTCACCGTAAATCAAGGCAATTCCTACGTTTGCATTATGAATAATTCGGGAGCATTGACCACAGAGTAAGCTCCCATAAGGAGGATTTATATGAGCGCAGAATCGACCCGTCTTTACGACGAGTTTTTAGGACATTATGACCTTAACCCCGCCCTTTATAACCACGCCGTCGAGATGCTCGACGTAAAATTTGAGGAGATCGGCGATATACACGCGGTAAGGATCGCAGGTATAGGTGTGCCCGTCTCTCCCGTCATATTTAACTCTATGAAATTTGCCTCCGAGCTTCAGAAGGCGCCCGTAAAGGCCGAGATGGAGCTTAACAGGTCGATCAGAGGCTTTAAGACCTACCGCCTCGAGGAGGATGACGTTTTAATGCTCTGTGACATAGCCGAGGAGGCAATGCTGAGAAATCTGCTCTGGCCCTTCCACCTCATTACGGTCAAGTCACATCTGGAAAACGATCAGTTTTTGCCCCTTGCCTGCATGATGGAGAAAACGGTGCTTTCCGTCCTCGACATTCTCGACACCTTCTACGACGAAATGGCGGCAAACGCATACGCCACCGAAGCAAGACGTCAAAGCAGTCTCGAAGAGGGCAAACGAGCCGCCCGTTACCGCGCCGAGAACGCGCCTATCGAGGTTCGCGGAAGCATCCGCAGGGTCGGCGACCGCTTAGAGGTCTACGCCAACGCCCGTTCTACCGTAACCGACGGAATGATAAACGCCGACCTTCAGGTAAATGAGCTTATGGCGAATCAGAGCGCCCGACGGGAAGCCTTCGCGGCCCAAAAAGGCCCCCTTGAGCGACTTGAATCCTCCCTTAAGGCGGTAAGAGACTCCTACGTTAAGGAGTGGCACGACTGTCTCGGGCAGATGACTCCTCGGATCGGCAAAAACCTGCTTCGTTCGACCATTTGCGGAACCTACGACCCCTTCCGTCCGCAGTTTAAGGAAAACGCCACCGACCTGCTCCGCTCGGCCACCCTCGACGACGACTTTGAGCAGATCGCCCGTTTCCTCCGCTTCTACGATCACGATTTTGACGAGCTCCGCGGAGACATCACGGTCTGTGACCTTATAAACAATTACGTTAGGACCAAGCAGATAAATACCGAGTGCTTCAACTATAAATTCTACTGTTATTTCTACGAGGTAGAGCACGCAATTTTCCACGACGCCTTCTTTGACCGTGTTAGGGAAAAGCTTAAGGGGCAGGCAAAGAGGCTTGCCGAAAAGGCAAAGGCCAACGAACTCACCCCCGACCGCGTCAACTGCGAAAGGGTCCTTACCTCGATCTACCGCTTCTACGGCGATATCCCCGGCATCGACGCCCGTAGAAGAAATAAGCTCTACGACGCCATTCATTACGTATTTTACGACGTCTACGGCGATATAGAGATGCGAGACTCCTACGACGAGAAGAACGAGAGCCCCGTATTCGACTGGACCCCCGACTGATAAAAAAGACCCTTCTTCGGGTGTGCGTCATAGTGAAAATTTGGTTTTTCAGATAAATTTGCCCCAAATCTCGCTGAAAAGCCTTATAATACGGCAGTATTACTGCATTTTTCATCTTCGCTTTGGAAACAAATTTACACCTACAAAACTGCTACGCACCCGAAAATGGATGATTTTTATGTAAGAAAAGGCAAAAAGCCGTGGTAACGCTGTCGCGTACCACGGCTTTTTAACGCATGATTACGGAAAAAGCGCCGTTTTCGGGCAATTTCTCACTAGGGCGCACCCCCGTTCGGGTGTGCGCCCGTTGGGGTCTTTTTTTATTTAGTGAATGGTGACTAAGGGCGCAGATATAATTGAGAATTGAAAATTGAAAGTTAACCAGCATCGGTATCCGTCTGACCGCTGAAATCTGCAACCTAATCCTTGCTTATAACCTTTTTCTGCCAGGAGAGCTTTTTACATTCGGGACAGCGCATATATCTCGTTCTTCCCGAGTGCATAGCCATAAAAACGGCCTTGTACTTAGGTACGTAGCGGTGACCGCAACGCCGACATTCATAGTAACCCGCCGTCTGCTCGATCTTAAGCATAAAGGGCGTGGCTATCAGAAGGGGCGCAAGTCCGCCTAAAATTATAACGACCCTTAGCCATTCCTCCATTTGTACAAAGGAGGCTATCATCGTGGCCGCCAAAAGCACCGCAACAAGCAGTCCGCCAACAAGATATTCCAAAAAGAGAAGTCTTTTGTCGGCCTGTTCCTTTTGTTTTACCATTTCAATAAGATTTTTTTCTAGTTCTTTGTTATAGTTTTCCATTAAAACTACCTCCCCACATAAAAGTTCGTTTACGCTGATGCCGAGAATATTGCAGAGCTCCAGCATTATCGAGGAATCGGGCAGAGATCTGCCGTTTTCCCACTTTGATACCGCGCGGTCGGTTATTAAGAGCCTTTCGGCAAGCTGCATTTGGGTAAGTCCCGCCGCCTTTCGCCTTTCGGCGATAAATTTTCCGATCTTGACCTGATCCATAGGCCTTCCTCCTTCCGCTATCAGCATAGCAAAAAATTCACAAAAAATCTACAAACCGACGGTTGAGTAGGGAGCTTCAACCGTCGGTAGTCTTTTATTTATTTAATTTTATCAAAAATCCCGAAATTATGCAAGCCGCAATTCAGGGCCGAGGGACCTTCTCCCTAAACATCTGCTCCGAAGGCTTCTTCCCTGGGCCGCTATCCCGCCTTTTCCACTATCGACACCATTACGGTTATATCGTCGGGGCGGCCGTTTACCCGCCTTTTAGCGCAGTGAGCAAGGTGCCGCGCCAAGGTCTCGGCCCGCATATCCTCCGCCTTTTCAAGCTCGGCGCATATCCAGTCGGTACCCTCGGTGGTTGCCCCGTCCGACATCATAACAAGAATATCCCCCGCCCTCAGCTTTACCGCCGCGCGGTCGAAGCCGATCTCTCTTAGTATTCCTGCGGGAAGAGAGTTGCTTCTTGCAACGCCGCATTTTCCTCCTCTTAGCATGATCGTCGGAGCGGCTCCCGCCTTTAAAAGCTCGGTTCGTCCGCTTAAAAGATCGATGCAGGCCACGTCCACCGTCGCAAGGGACTCGTCGGTCGACTTAAAAAGCATTGCCGAATTTAAAATACTCAGAGCTGAATCGTAGCCGAAGCCCGCCTTTAAAAGCCTTGTGATAAGGCCCGAAGCCATAGCTCCGTCTACCGCCGCGCGTCCTCCGCTTCCCATTCCGTCGCTTAGTACCATATAAGCCCTTCCCCTTCCGTCGGTAAAAAAGCTATAGGCGTCTCCCGATATGCCCGACGGCGAGCAGGCAAGCTGACATACCCCCGTCTCGGTGGTAAAGGCGGCTCTTTCGGTAAGGGTTATATACATTTTTCCTGCCGCTTCGGTTATGGCGGGAGGGTCGAAATCCCGATCACAGCAAAGCTCGACCTGACGAAGCAGCTTCATTCGGTTAAGCCGTATCCCTGCCACCGAGCGACAGATCAGCTCCACCGTCATCCGCCCGTTCTTATCTATTCCGCAGGCGGCTTCAAGACAATTTATGTCTATAGCCGTAAGAGCCTCGGAAATTTTCTCGGCGGCGATATCGTCGAAGGTCTCGTCGGTGCTGAGCTCCTCGGCCATACTGCTCAGCATTTCGGAAATTCCGTCAAACTGCTCGGTGACGACGCTTCTTACGTCCCCTATCCTGCTTTCGGCCGCCATACGGGAAGCGTAGTCGCTGTAGTACTTATAAACCGCGTCGCCGACCTTGGCGGGACGAAGGCATCGGCCTTTAAAGCTCTCGGGCGCCCCCTCCTCAGGAGAGCTTTCGGCCTCGCGTACCGTCTTTATCATATCGAGGACGGCCGAAACGGTGTCGTTCTTGTTCTGCTCCCAGCAGGTTATCCTAAGCGAACATCCGGTACAGGCCTCGGTCTCTATCCCCTTTAAGACCCCGTCGAAATCGGGCGAATTTATCCTCGACAGCTCCTTCGCCACCGTATCCACCGTCTCGCTGACGTCGGAAAGGGCGGAGGAGGCAAGCTTAAGCCTTCTTGTCACCGCCTTTTTCATACTGTTTTCCGAAAGAGCCTTTACGGGAGGAGAAAAGACCTTTCCGAGGGCCTGAACCGCCGTCTTCGGAACACAAAGAAAGAGTGCGCAGCCGAAAAGGGTCTCAACCAAAAATTCCGCCGAAAAAACGGGATCCTCGGCTACGGCAGTTCCCGCAAGACCCGAAACTATAAATACCGCGACCTGCGCGTATTTTCCAAATCCCGAAAAGACCCCTGCGCAAAGGCCTGCAAGAGAAAAGGTCATTCCCGAAGCAAGGCCCCCTCCCGATATTGCGGCAAAAAAGCCCGTAACCGCGCCGCAGACCGTTCCCGAGGAGGCCTGTCCGAACCGCGCCGTAATTAAAATAAGGGTGACCGAGAGAATTTTTCCGAGGGATATTCCTCCGAGCTCTAATCCTATAAGCCCCGTCAGAGCGAGGCTCAGGGTAATTATAAGGCAGGAAAGCTCCTCCGAGCGCAGTCCCGCCGTAAGGCGACCCGAGATTTTAAACACGCGGGAGATAAAATAGGCAGCCGCCAGAGAAAGCACCGCCTCAACCGCAACGTAGACGCTTCCCTCGGTATCCCCTACCCTGCTGACAAGTCCGGTTGCGCAGGTTACGAGGAAGGCGACCACCGACGAGATCACGGGGGACGAGGCGTATTTGGTCATAGCCGCAAGCAGAGCCTTTATAGCCACTATCGCAAACAGTGCCGCCATATATCTGAAGGTGTCGGCCACCGTTCCGGGTACCAAGTAGCCCAAAAAGCAGCCTACCGCCGAAAGAGCAAGATACTCCCCCGGCACCGATGCGCCGAAGGCCAGACCGAAGGGGCAAAACTCCCCGAAGATCCGTCCTCTTGCCATTAAAAATCCCGTCAGGGCGGCAAGGGCCTGATAACCGACCTCCTTCAGCACGGCCTTTTTCCCTATCTGCGAAAGCTTCCCCTTTTCTTTTATCGATTCCTTCATTTTTTCGCTCCTTTTCTGAATTCACGTTCGTAATTCTATTATAAGGCAGGTCGGATGAATAATCTGTCAAAGGAGGGTGTCACAGTAAGGGGACGAGGGTCGAATAAAAAAATATTGACAAAAGGGCCGACGCCGACTATAATTAACTAAACTGAATTTCTTCAAACCGATGAAGCGAAGGTTAAACCGTAAGAGGCGCTTACAGAGAGCGGGGATGGTGTAAAACCGCAGTATGCTGTACGGCAAATGGGTCGCTGAGGGAAAGGCGAAAGGCGCAATGCGTCCAGTAGTCGGACCGTAGGGTCTGCGTTAAAGGCCGGAAATGTGTTGGCATTTCTTCACGAGATATTCTCTTTTTTGAGAATAATAAAGGTGGCACCGTGGATATTCTTCCGCCCTTTATAATAAGGGGCGGATTTTGTTTTTTAGATTTGAAGATATTAAGTTTAATTTAAACTAAAAAGGAAGAAAGAAAAATGAAACTTAACGGAATCGATTTTGACACCTATTTCAAAAACTATCCCGACAAGAACGGCTACTTCGGAAAGTACGGCGGCGTTTACATCGACGACAAGCTCAGATCCGCCATGGCCGAAATAACCGACGCCTATATGAGCATCTGTCAGTCGAGAAAGTTTATCGCCGAGCTCAGAAGAATAAGAAAGGAGTTTCAGGGAAGACCTACCCCTATAACTCACCTTGAGCGTCTTTCAAACTCCCTCGGCAACGTTCAGCTTTACGCAAAGCGCGAGGACCTTAATCACTCGGGCGCACACAAGCTTAATCACTGTATGGGCGAGGCCCTTCTTGCCAAGTATATGGGCAAAAAGAAGATAATCGCCGAGACGGGCGCAGGTCAGCACGGCGTTGCTCTTGCTACCGCCGCCGCATATTTCGGACTTGAATGTGATATTTATATGGGTTCTGTGGATATCAAGAAGCAGGCACCCAACGTTGCCCGCATGAAGATCCTCGGCGCAAACGTCGTTGAGGTCACTCACGGTCTCGCTACCCTCAAAGAGGCCGTCGACGCCGCCTTCGACGCATACAGCAGAGAGTATAAGGACTGCATCTACTGCATCGGCTCGGTCTTAGGCCCTCATCCCTTCCCCATGATGGTCCGCGATTTTCAGAGCGTCGTAGGCGAGGAGGCAAGAGAGCAGTTTATCGAAATGACGGGCCATCTTCCCGACGCTATCGTCGCCTGTGTAGGCGGCGGAAGTAACGCGGCAGGCCTTTTCTCGGGCTTTTTAAACGACCCCGTAGACATCTACGGAATAGAGCCCTTAGGCCGAGGACCCAAGCTCGGCGACCACGCCGCAAGCCTTAAGTACGGAACCGAGGGCATTATGCACGGCTTTAATTCCATAATGCTTAAGGATGAAAACGGCGAGCCCGCTCCCGTTTACTCGGTGGCTTCGGGTCTCGACTACCCCTCCTCCGGCCCCGAGCACGCCTTCCTGCAGGAGATCGGACGCGTTAAGTACGACGTTATCGACGACGAGGAGACTATCGACGCCTTCTTCAAGCTTTCCCGTATGGAGGGTATAATCCCCGCCATAGAAAGCTCCCACGCAGTCGCCTACGGAATAAAGCTTGCTAAGACTATGGATCACGGCTCGGTTCTTATAAACCTTTCGGGCCGCGGCGACAAGGATATGGACTACGTAATCGAAAATTACGGAATAAGATAACAAAAAAGACCCGAAAGGGTCTTTTTTCAGTGGTCAGTGGTCAGACGGATACCGAAGGCGTTAGTACCCTCTCCGACGAGATCCCGCCTGCGGCGCCCTTCGGGTTCGACAGGCTCAGGATGACCCGTCGGGGGGGACGGCAGAACCGCAAATAAATATATGCGGCGAATGAAACGGATTTGATTTCATTTTCTAACGGCAACCGTATATATTTACGTTTTCGGTATCCGTTACTCTTTTTGCTCGCGCGTAGTGTTACTCACGCCGAAGGCGTTACTCTTTTCTGACCACTGTCCACTGAAAAAAGGCCACTGTCCACTGAAAAAAGGCCACTGTCCGCTGCGGTCAAATCACTACAGCTCAACGAAGCTTGGGGTGTGGTGGGTCGAGGGGATGAATTTATTCATAATTTCCTCGGTTTTGATCTTAAGGCTCGAGGAATTGTCGCAGGGGTGACATCCGAAACACTCCTTTTCGAGCAGATCCTTATCGATAACCAGCCTTACCTTAAGTCCTTTATCGAAAATAAGACCCAGAACCGACGCCGAACCGGGGGTACAGTTTATCAGCTCCTCCATATATTCGGGGCTCGCAAAGGAGAGTCGCGAGCAGCCGAGCTGAGGGGAAAGAAGCTTTGTTTTAAAGGGCTTTTCCCCCGGCATTAAGAGAAGATAATAATCGGTCTTCTGCGCATTGCACAAAAAGAGATTTTTACAAATCTCCACGTCTAAGGCCTTATTTACCTCGAAAAGACCCTCTATGGTCCCGATATGCTCGTGGGACACGCGGCTGTACTCTATGCCTAAAGCCTCCAGAGCATCGTAGCAGGCGGTCTCCCTCTCGGAGCAGTCCTCCTTGCGGGTATTATAAACGGTTTTGTCGGTAAAAAGCGAGTTTTCCATAATATTCTCCTAAACCGTCCCCGACGTAGCCTTTTTAAGGGCGGGGGCGATATATTTTTTCGAAGCAAAGGCCAGAATAAGCTCGGGCAGGATAAGAATTACCGCCTGCGGAATACGGACGGCAAGCTGAGCCATATAGGGATTTCCCGTCATACCCGATATCCAGAAGGAATTTATAAGCAGGGTGCAAATAAGCTTTTCGGTCAGTATAAGGGCCGCCGACAGCGTAAGGTAGGTCCCGTAGCCTTTGAGCTTTTCGGCCGCGATTCCTATAAATCCGTAAATTATTCCCGAAAGGACGGCAGTCGCGGTTATTCCGAGATGAGGCGGGCCGAGGGGGACGAGTATAGCGGCAAGTATATCCCCTACCCCTGCGCAGACTCCGCCCCAAAGGGGTCCGAAAAGCATACCGCAAAGCATTATCGGCACGAAGGAAAAGCCGATCTTGATCTCGGCCGTCATTATCGTACCGAAGCGGTTGAGTATGACCGTAAGCCCAGTCAGCAGGGCGATAACGGTCAGGCGGATGAGTATTCGTTTTTTGGTCATAAAAAATCCTCCTTCCCCGTCTTACAGAACTTGGGCAAGAAGGCATAAAAGTCTGAAGCCGTACTGTAGCGGGATGCGAAAACAAGGCCGCCGAGGTTTTCCCCGTTCGTCCGTCGGACAACTCCCCGTCCCGACGGCACTTAAACGCCTTATTTCCTACTCTGACAGAAAAAATAGGTCATCGGATATTTCCGATGACCTTATTTTATCACAATTTTTTCGGTTTTACAAGTACCTTTTTAACGGGAATTATAGGTCTTATCCGCGGCAACGTTTTTCGCATATTTCATTATACGGGTATGCTCCGAGGAAGAAATAAGTCCCATTTTTACTCCGTTAGTCTCTACCTGATAGCGGGATTCGCTTACCTTAAAGTATTTCAGTACCGTAGCGGCGCTGCCGTCCTTATGGGCTATGGTCATAACGGTAGCGGGGGTAAGCTTGGAGGTATCCTGAACGTCGTAGGACTGCGGCGTTATCTGAATAAGGTAGGAATAGTAGTTCTGGAAATTAAGGGTCGTGACCGCCTTTCCGTCAACACGTACTCCGCTTATAACGTCGTCGTCGGCCTCCTCGTCGTACTTGGTTGAGATGTCGAAGACCACCTTCTCCCCTGCCGACTCGATGGTGACCGAGCTGGTAGCGGCGATGTCCTCAATAAAGAGAAGCTCGTTGAATATCTCCTTTTTGGTATAGGTGGCGGGGGTCAGACTGCTTGAGGCGACCTTCATTATCGTCTTGTTGTCGGCGTAATAAACGGCGTAGTTTCCGTCATCCTGAAGGGTTGCGACAAAGGAGCTTTCAACGTCGTTTACGTAGATCTTAACTCCGAAATCGGGGTCGTCGAGGCCGTATTTCTTAAGCTCTTCCTTGTCGGTAGAGTAGGAATAACAGCCGGTAGAGGCTATTCCGTAGGAGAACAGCGATACGATATTACCCATATTGTCGTCGTCTGCAGGACGGGCTACGGGGGACACGATATGGTAAGAATTGAAGGTTCTGTCGTGGTCGACCGTCTTGGTAATTATCTCATAGCGGTCACCCGGAACCTTGCCCCAAAGCTCAAGCTTTTCACACATAATAAGCTGACCCTCGGTGAAGTAATCCGAGCTGTAGTCCTCCTCTGCGGCGATGGCAGGGATGGACTCGGCGTTAACGAAATCGGTATCGACCTTTTCGTAGTGATAAAGGTCGGTAGAGCGAACGAAATAGACCTTGTCGTCCTTCGAGGTAGTAATATATCTTCCGTCATCAGCAGGCGATCTTCCGCCTACGATAAGGGAAATATAGATATCCTCAGAGTCGGGCTCATAGAAATCCACCTTATATTCGGGGTCGTCGAAGCCGTAGTCTCTTCCGTCGTTTTTGTCGTCGGAGATCTTCTTTACGTAGCCCTGCTCCATAAAGCTGGTCACGGCGTTATCGATGGTGGCGTAGCTCGTAAGGGAGCGGTCGACGTTTTTAAGGGCCCATTCCTTTTTGGTAACGGTTATCTCGTTTCCGTCGTCATCGGTGGTCTCCTGCTCGTACTCGGCGAGGATAAACTCTAAGGTATAGTCGGAGCGACTCAGTACCACCCTGTCCACAAGCACGTTATCGGTTCCGATAACGGGGAACTTGGATACGGTTCCGTCCTCGTTTTCGGTCTCGGTATACTCGGTAATGTTATAGAAGACCGAATCGTCGATCATCTGAATAAGGGTCACGCCCATAACACCCTCGTCCTCTTCTTCCTCGGGAACGGGCCAGAGGAGAACGGTGGTAACGGTGACGGCAACGACGAGTACAAGGGCAACAGCCGAGATGATCATCGGCTTCAGTCTGCTTTTTTTCTTAACCTTTTCTCTATGCTCTGAAGGAGCCGAAAATACGGTCGACTCCTCGTCGCTTACCTCGTAAACTCTCGAGACAAAGCCCTCGGGATTAGAGGGTCTTTTTTCCTCCTTGGTCTCGCCCTCACCGAAAAGGTTTTCCTTGTTTTCGGCGCTCATCGACGGGCCCTCCTTACGAATACGAAGATTCCGAAGACTGCGAGAAGCAGGGGCAGAGCCCACTGGAAGACGTATTTTATCATATTTGCCTCAGACTGGTCGATAACGCCCATAGCGTCGACAAGACCGTCCATTTCGGCCGAGGTAATGGTCTTGGTG
Source organism: uncultured bacterium (assembly GCA_949293385.1). GTDB lineage: Bacteria > Bacillota > Clostridia > Oscillospirales > Acutalibacteraceae > SFWF01. Next base: position 11,974 of record CASFDQ010000029.1, read on the forward strand.
GTGAAGGTGAAGCCGTCATCGTCGCCGCCTGCCGCCATTTTGGCAACCGCAACGACCGGCTCGAGGTTATAGGTGTACTGAGAGGTCCAATAGCTGCTTACGAAATCATAACCCGAGAAGGCTACGACGTAGCTGGTGCAGTAGATATTATCGGCCTTTTCGGTAGCGGGGTCGTCGTAGTAGTCGGCGTCCTCGGTAACGAGGATACCTATGCTCTGCACAAGCTCCTCCGAGCCGTCGGGCTTCCAGTCGGAGCCGCCGTTGGAAACGTCGGTGGAAACTACGGTATCTCCCCCTGCGGAAAGGGCGAGAGCGTGGGTCTTGCGCTTTCCTTCGGTCTCATAAGCGGCAAAGAGGGGCATATTTCCGCCCGAGATCATAACCTGATTAGCGTTGAATATCTCGTCGTAGTCGTTTTCAACGCCGTTATTCTCGTTGGCACTGAAGCCGAAGGTATAGTTGTCGCCCGCCGTGTGGTTAGAGCCGTCGGTCTCGTAGAGAAGCTCGCGCTCGTATACTACGCCCCATTCCTCAAGGAAGGTATCGAGGGTCGGGGTAGCGGGAGAGTCGTAGGAGGGCAGGAAGATAAGTCCCTTTCCTCTTATACCGCCGTTATAGAGCCATTCGTCGATTATATCAAGCTCGGCGGCGGTGAAATCGGCCTTGGGCGAACCGATAATGATAAGGTCTACGTCCTCGGAGATCTCGCTTATAGCCTCGCCCGAGGTAGTCTTAACGTCGAAGTTGTTAAGCTCTAATATCTCGCCGTAGGCGGCCGAGACCGAGGTGTCGCAGTGAGGTCCGATGATAAGAGCCTCCTGAGTTTCTAAGGCAGTCGCCTTATAGATGGCCGAGGTAAGCTTGGTCTCTAAATTGCTTCCGCTTACGAGATAAGGATAGCCGTATTCAACTCCACCGTCGTCGGTGAGGTAATAAATGTCCTCGAATTTAATTACCGAGTGACGCTCGACCGCAACGTCGTCAACTATCTGCCAGCCCTCGACGAGAATATCGCCGTACTTGGGAGCAGAGGCCTCGTATTCCGAAACGATATCGGCAAAGGAGGGGTCGGATGGGTCGGCAAAGCGAAGCTCGATCTTATCGGAATAGACCGAATAAAGCTTTAAGAGGTTAAGGGTCTGCGTAAAGTAGTCTCCGTTCTCGTCCTCGAAGCTCTTGAAGTTAGCGCCGTAATAGGAGGGATAATAATAGGCCATTCCCGACATATTTCCGTTAACGAAGTCCTCCTCGGGGTTACAAACGGTAATTGTGACCTCGGCCTCGATATCCTTGATGAAATCGACGTTCTCGGCGCTTAAGGTGTTGGTTCCCTGAAGGGAGATGTCGATATCGAGGTTAACGCGGTGAGATAAAAGCTCAAAAAAGATATTTACGGCAACGACCACCGCAACGAGTATAGCGGTAATTGCGATAGCGTATCCGCCGTGCTTCCAGGAGCCCTTATTGCGGGCGACCTTCTTGGGAGCGGCGGTATTTTCGGTGTTCTTTTTAAATAAATTCATATACAGCCCCTCCTTTTAAGCCCATCTGCGGCGTTCTACCATACGTACCGAGGCGAAAACGAAGACGCCTGCAATAGAGAGAAGGTAGATAACGTCGATAATATGGAATATAGAGCCCGCGAAGGCTTCGAAAAGATCTATAAAGGCGACCTTTTCGCAAACGGCTACTACCCAGTCGAGTCCCGTGATCGAGCCCATACTGGGAAGGGCGAGAAGGAGCACGAAGATGACCATCGTAAGCACGCAGGAGATAACGGGGCTTTCGGTAAGGGAGGAGATAAACATTCCCATCGCAATAAGAGCGGCACCGATAAGCAGAGCTCCAAGCAGCGCGTTAAGGTAAACGAGCCAGTTTATATCGGCCTTTACCGAGATAACTATCTCGAAAAGGACGGTAGGCGCAAGGGCAAGTCCGTAGACCGCAAAGGCCGAGAAAAATTTACCGAGGACGATGCTTCCGACGCCTACGGGGGCGGTAAGCAGGGCCTGATCGACCTTCTGACGGCGGTCCTCACTAAGCAGTCGCATGGTTATTACGGGGGTAACGAGAACGACGGCTAAAACGAAGAGGAAGGAGGGGAAAATGTACTCCACGTGGGGAGTGGCGGCACCGTAGAGGGCCGAGAAATACATTCCCTCGAAGAAGTAAAATACCGCAAGATAGATATATCCGAGCGGAGAGGTAAAATATGATCTGAATTCTCTTTTAAATATGGCTGTCATTATTTTTCCTCCTCCCTTTCGTATTCTTTTTCGCTTTCGGTCTCGGCGCCGATAACGGCTTCATCCGAGTCGAGATCGAGCTTTATCTTCTTTGGAGCAGGGGTCTCCTCCGACTCCTCCTTTGCGGCGGCACCGAGGAGACTGCGTCCGTTGTCGGCGGCGTCGGTAAGGCGGAGGAATATCTGCTCAAGGGTCATCTCATTGGAGCGGAGAGAGAGAATTACCTTCTTGCGCTCGGCAAGACGGGTCGAAACGGCGGCGCGGATATCGTTTCCGGGCTTGGGCTCGACCACGAAGTCGCAGGATCCCTCTTCCTTTGAGCCGTGGCTGTTTACCCTTTCTATTCCGGGGATAGAATTCAGTATCTTATAGGTCTCGGCCTCGTTTCCCATAACTCTAAGGGCAAGCGAATGATCCTTCGAGAGCTTTTTCGAAAGGTTGTCGGGGGTATCGTCGGCGATTATATGACCGCGGTTGATAATAATGATACGCTCGCAGACCTCCTGTATCTCGGAAAGGATATGGGAAGAAAGAATAACGGTATGATTCTTACCGAGTCTTGCGATAAGGTTTCGTATCTCGATTATCTGCTTGGGGTCGAGGCCGACGGTGGGCTCGTCCAATATCAGCAGGTCGGGATTTCCGATAAGGGCCTGCGCAATACCGACACGCTGACGGTAACCTTTAGAAAGGTTCTTTATAAGGCGCTCAAAAACGTTGTCGATCTTAACGAGGCGGCAGATCTCCTCGATATGCGGCTTTTTGGGGAATTTTACCTTTTTAAGGTCGTACATAAAGTAGAGGTATTCCTTAACCGTCATATCGGTATAGAGGGGCGGAATTTCGGGCAGATAGCCGATACGCTTCTTGGCCTCCTCAGGGTTTTTCATAATATCGAATCCGTCAATGGAAACGTGACCTGCAGTAAGAGAAAGATAGCCGGTCATAATGTTCATAATGGTACTCTTACCCGCACCGTTGGGTCCCAAAAAGCCGACGATCTCGCCCTTTTGAATGCTGAAATTAGCATTGTCCACGGCAAGATACTTTCCGTATCTCTTTGAGAGGGAGGATACTTCGATCATAAAGACTTCTCCTTAAAAATATTTTATCAAATGAGAGTTATCCGTATACAAGTTACCACACAAATTTAAGCAAATTGTAAACAGAATTTTAACAATGATATACCTAGATATTATAATATAAAAATCCCTAAAAAGCAAGATATAAATAGCGGGCCGGCAACGGGTTTCTGTGGTCAGGTTTCAGTGGTCAGTGGTCAGAAAAGAGTAACGCCTTCGGCGTGAGTAGCGCTACGCGCGAGTAAAAAGAGTAACGGATACCGAAAACAATTTAGGGCCGAGGGAAGGGGCAAGCGGCATTTGGCCGCAGTGAACAGTGGTCACTGACCCCTGTCCTCTGCGGCCAACAGAAATTGCTTTCGTTTTCATATTTTTTACCAAACAAAGGGTATAAGGCGGTATTTGACTTTGCTTTTATATTCGGCATAGCCGTCAAGCTCGGCTTCAAGGAGCTTTTCCTCGTCGGTTATGCGTTTTGCGATTATAAATGGGTAAAGTAAGAATATCGGCAAAGCAAAAACCGACCCTAAAACGATAGGCATAGAGATAAAAAGGAGCAGGGTCACGGCATACATAGGATGACGGACGATGCCGTAAAGCCCCGTATCTATTACCTTTTGGCCCTCTTTTACCTCTATGGTTCGGCTAAGATAGGTATTTTCGCGAAGCACCTCGGCATAAAGACCGTATGCGACAAGGAAAACCGCCGCTCCGACAATAGAAGCCCACAGGGGCAGACGGTACCAGCCGAAACGGACGCCGAGCCCCGAGATTACGAAGCCGACTAAAAACATAAGGCCGCTGAGCTTTACGACGGTGTCCTGAGCCTTCCGTTTTTCCTTTGCGTCAAGACGGCTTTTAAGCAGATCGGGATTTTTAAAAATGAGAACCGTCCCCACGATAAGCATGGGAAGAAACAGAACTCCGCAAAGAAGCCAGCCGCCGAAGAAGTTAAAGCTTCCCGCAGGCAGGAACAAAACCCGCCCACAAGCACGACCCCCATAAGAAACTTTACCGCCGCACTAATAAAGAGTTTCATAGGTTTTCTCCTTGTTTAAAGCTGTTTATACTTTATATCGGTTCCGATAAAGCCGACGGTGTTAAAATCTTTAGGATTATTGCGAATTATATAGTCGATATAAGAATCGATAAGCTCGGCGGTATAGATATATCCCATAGGATTCATATGGCCGTACATAAAATACTTTTTCTTAAACTCATCGTCGTAAACGGGGGCGTATTTATAAAGGTCGATGACATAGGAATTGTCGAAATGCTCGGCCAGAGCGCAGATCGCCTTCACCAAAGCCTCCCGCTCGGCTTTGACCTGATAATAACTGTCTCTCGGGACGGTTACGAAAAAGAACTTTGCGTCGGGGCTTATTTCCTTGTATCTCCGAACGATCTCGGCATAGTAGCTTATAAAGGGGCGGTCGCCCTCAAATTCGTCAGCGTCGATATTCCCCGCCTCCCCTATAGGCATGTGCTGATTAAGCACGTCGTTGACCCCGAGGGCTATAACGTAGGCCTGACAGGCCTTTTCCTTGTTCCAGAGGTCTCTTTCGTCGGCGAAGCTCTCGAGATACCATTTCGCCGTCATTCCTCCACGGGAAAAATTATAGGCCAGAAGTCCGTTTTTACGGGCGATATGCTGACCCCAGGAATATTCATAAAGGTCGTGGTAGCCGCGGCTGCCATCCTCGTTTATGGTTTCGAATTCCCCCGAGGAAAGGCTGTCCCCGATAAAGGCAATTTTTCTGAAAATGGCGGTAAAGCTGTAGCCGCCTACAAGCTTTTCGAGCGGTTTTTCACAAGACATATATAGTCCTCCTTGGGTTTTTCCCATTATAACATCTTTCGGAACTCATTGCAACACAAAGCACCCTTGACAAAAAAGGACATCACGGTTATCATAGGCTCCTTTTTCTTTTATGTCTTAATTTTTAAAATAAACAACTTTTTTAATGGTTTCTGAATTGTTATCTATATACTCAATATAAATTTCTTCTTCATTTAGAAAAATAAGTTTCGCAAGTTGCCATAGAAAATTTCAAATCTAATTCATTTGAAAATTCCGAACAATCAAAAAATCCTTTTATATAAAGTTTTGGCTTTTCTTCAGGTTTAAAGTAAGCGATATAGTATTCTTTTGTTTTAGTGTTTATGTAATCCGCGTATATGCTATACGGGTTAAATTCTTCAGATATAGTTTTATCGTATACATTGAAACATTTCACAGAAAAAGCGTTCGTTCCAAATCCTAAATGAAGTTTAAGAACACCCTCGCCTTTATCCTCAATTTGAGGTGCGGTTCCCGTTTTAATATCTTCAACCAATATATCATTTCCACTTGTTATTCTCTTGATTAGTACCACACGCAGAAAAAGATAACATTAAAACCACAGATAAAATAATCAAACAAATTCTTTTGATTTTATAATTAACGGACTACTACCATAACAATACCACCTTTCTTGCCACAATTATACTACTATAAAACAAAAGGAGCAAGGCAAAGCCTTGCAAAAAATACTTATTACCTCTTACTTCTTACTTATTACTTCCCAAAGCCCCCAAGGACTTTTGAGGTAAGAGTGAAGAGGTAATAGGTAAGAAGTAAGCCCCAAGAACTTATCGTCCTTGGGGCTTTGACTCCATCACCGGGAGTTGAACTAGCGAGGGTTATGTTTTGCGTGTTTTTATACCCTTTCGGGTGTATTTTAACGTTTTACGAATAGTTTAATCCCTATCGGGTATAATTATAGGGTGAAACTATTGACATTATACCCGATAGGGTGTATAATACGCTTATGAATACAATTGCTGAATTTATCAAACAAAAAAGAAAAGAGGCAGGTCTTACTCAGGAAGATTTCGCAATCCATAGCGGACTTGGTCTTCGTTTTGTTCGCGAGCTTGAACAAGGCAAAGAAACCGTTCGAATGGATAAGGTAAATCAAGCCCTTTCAATGTTCGGCATGAAGGCGGTTCCCGGAAGGAAGGATGACTAATGGAAGCATACAGAACAGCGTATGTATATGTACGGGAAACCTTTGCAGGAACCTTGAAGGAAACTGATTTCGGATATTCGTTTATTTATGATAACGATTATCTTGAAAGCGAAAATCCGACCGCTGTAAGCTTAACCCTGCCGATTCAGGCAGAAGAATACACCTCTAAAACGCTTTTTGCTTTTTTGATGGTCTTATTCCTGAAGGTTGGCTGCTTGATATAGTTAGCCGAAACTGGAAAATTGACCGCAAAGACCGTTTTGGATTATTGCTTGTTGCTTGCAAAGACCCAATAGGTAACGTTCAAATAAAGGGGGCGAAGGAATGAGCCGTTGTTTATGTTGCGGAAAAATACTCCGCACCGAAAATGAGTATGGATGGCACTCGTCCTGCATAAAATCCTTTTTTGGAACAACTAAGTTTCCCGACATTGACGTTTCGAAAGACGTTTTAAATCAAATCGCCATAGATAATACCAACAAAGGTTTTACTGTGCCCGGCGTGCAGAAGAAGTTGTCGCTGCATTTATCACAGGAGGATACTCCCCGTTTAACCCTTGTGAATTATCCTACCGGATATATTTTAAAGCCTCAAACCGATGAATACGTCGCTTTGCCGGAGATGGAATATCTTGTTATGCAAATGGCAGAGGCAAGCGGCATTAAAACAGTGCCTCACGCTTTGCTTCGTTTACCTTCTCAAGATAACGCTTATGCTTATATCACCAAACGTATCGACCGCGTGAACGGACAAATGCTTGCTATGGAAGATTTTTGTCAGCTTGACGGAAGACTTACCGAAGACAAGTATCGCGGTTCTTATTAACGTTGCGGCAAAGTTATTTCGACCTATGCATCCGGCAAGGCGCTTGCACTTTCACAAATGTTTTTAAGGATTGTTTTCTCTTTTGCGGTCGGCAACTCGGATATGCATCTTAAAAATTTCTCGCTTATCGAAACCGCAGAAAAAAGCAACGAATATATCTTATCCGCCGCTTACGATATGCTTTCCACTAATGCGGTTATTCCCACCGACCAAGAACAGTTAGCGTTGACTATCAACGGCAAAAAGCAGAATATTCGCAGAAAAGATTTCATTGTCTTTGCCGAAACGATTGGTATTGCGGATAAAGCCGCAGAAAAGTTGATTGAGAAAATCGTTAAGCTTAAGGATAAATATATTGCTATGTGCAGAGAGTCTTATATGCCTGACGATATGAAAGAAGCTCTTGAAAACTTGATTGAAAACAGAATAGCTGTTTTAGAGAAATAATAAATCTCGGCTAAAATGCGATTTAATGACATTTTAGCCGAGGTTCTCATTATTCTCTTGTTTTTTCTTTTTTCTCTCACGCTAAAAAAGTTTATCCTTTTTTGGCGGGTTGAGATTAAAAAGGGTTATACAAGAACAAAAGTCAGCAATTATTTGCTTGCTTTAATTGCGGCCTGCCCCGCTATTCACAAACTGCACTGATCGTTACCGTATTATTTAATGTACTTTTTTAACAAGCTTATAATTTGCGCCCTGTCGGCGGCGCCACTGTCACTGACGATCTTATTTATTCTGTATTTAACGCCACCAACAGTCAAAAAACACCGTTCTGCGATCTGTTCGTAGGTTTGATCGCAAAGCAAGCAGTCGATTATCTTTTTTTCGATATCATCGGTGGATTTTAGTATTTTATCGACTATCAGCATTTCGCTGAGTTCTTCATCTTCGTAAAAAGAGTCTTCGCTTGATGTTAAATTTAAGGAAAAGCCGGTTTTTTCTTCTAAAATTTCGTTACTGTCAAGCGACCATAAAACCTTTACGGTTATTTCAGAAAGGTATGCATGTCTTTTAAAGGCATTATAAATATCTACGGCAGCTTTTCCATATTGGTCCAAATTCATATTAAGGGATAAAATATGGTTGTTATAATAATTTGAAATTTGTGTTTTTGCACAGCTTATTATATAAAAATCCTTTAGTTTTTCGGGTGCGATTTCTTCGAGCTTTCTAACCAAAGAAACAGCCGCAAAATCATTTGCACATATTGCAGCATCAAATTCGTCTAAGTTTAAGTAAAACTCATTGAAGCAGTTTTGAAGCGAGCCGTTATTGTTGAATATTCTCATTGTTTCAAAATATTCATCGCGCCAATTAAGAAGACTGTCAACACGACTTATATCAGAAATGGAATCATTATTTATTCCATATAGAGCAATACGACTTTTATCTTTAGTTTTCAAGGTATCTAAAAGATTTTTCATAGATGCATTTATATCAGAGCAAACGCAACTATAAATACAACCCGATAACTTTTCGGATTGATTACAAATCAAAATAGGTTTGATCTCATATTGGTTTAACTGTGTAATTGCGGATATTGTCCATTCACGGTCTGAGGCAATAATGAAAATGGCATCAAGATCCCCGTCGATATTATCAAAAATCTCGCAAAACGGTATTCTTTTGCGGCGTAGTCTTTCTGTAAGACTTTCATATATGCTTTTGCACCAAAGACTTTCTGAATATTTTGAATCAAGCAAAATTCCAACCATAATATCACCTATGACAATTATACACATGCCGATATTTTATTGCAAACAAAAAAACGCGTTTTTTTATGCACGTTTTTTTATCTTTCAAAATATCGATCAGAGTATTAAAATGATTTTGTAAAAATATATTTGATCGGAGTTTTGAGATTGAGCAAAGTAGACGTTAAAAAGCATAAGCAGATTATCCCCACTTATATCCCTAAAAAAGCAAATGATTTACCGATGTTCTTCGAGAATAAGCCCTATCAAGGTGCTTCGGGAAGACTTTATCCTATTCCTTATTCTGACGGTATAACCGATGAGAAAAAAGATGTGGAATATGATGTATATACATTAGAGAACGAATATATAAAAACTCAAGTTCTTCCCAAAATCGGCGGTAAAATTCTAAGAGGATACGATAAGGTTGGAGAACACGATTTTATTTATTATAACGAGGTTATTAAACCGGCCCTTGTAGGTCTTGCAGGTGCTTGGATCTCAGGAGGTATTGAATTCAACTGGCCACAGCATCACAGACCGACCACATATATGCCGTTAGAAGCAGTTATCGAAGAAAATGCTGACGGTGGTAAAACCGTATGGACAGGCGAAGTAGAGCCTTTTAACAGAATGAAAGGTATGGCCGGTATTACTCTTGATAAGGGCAGAAGCTATATTAAGGCGAAGATCCGTATATATAACAGAACCGCATTCCCACAAATATTTATGTGGTGGGCTAACCTTGCAGTTCCTGTAAATGATGATTACAGAACAGTTTTCCCGCCTGACTGTGAATGGGTAAACGACCATGACCGCAGAGCGGTTCTCGAATGGCCTATTGCAAAGGGTGTATATAAAACCGCTCGTCCTTATGATTTTGGCGAAGGTACAGACCTTTCTCACTATAGCGCAGTTAAAGTTCCGTCTTCTTATCTTATTTCTCAAGGTCAGTCTGATATGGACTTTATTGCAGGCTATGATGTTGGTATCAAGAAGGGTGTTGCTACTGTTGCTAACCACCATATTTCTCCCGGTAAAAAGATGTGGCACTGGGGTATTGGTGATTTCGGTGATATGTGGTGTAATAACCTAACCGATGAAAACGGCCCTTACATTGAGCTTATGACCGGTGTTTATACCGATAACCAACCCGACTTTACCTGGATCGCTCCTTATGAGTCAAGAGAGTTTGAACAGTATTGGTATCCGATTCGTGATATCGGCGAGGTTAAGAACGCCACTATTGATGCGGCACTTAATATGGAAAAGCGTGAAGACGGTTTATTCTTCGGTTTCAATGTAACGGGCGAATTTAAAAATGCCACCGTTCGTGTATCTGCTAAAGATAAGACGTTATTTACTGAAAAATGTGATATGACACCTGACGTTTCCTATATGAAGACTATTGATATGGGAGATACCGATTTCTTCGATATTACAGTTTCTCTTATTAGCGAAGAGGGCAAGGTGCTTGTATCTTATACGCCTTATGTCAGAGGTCAGAAGCGGCCTATCGACCCACGTATGCCTGTAAAGCGTCCCTCAGAAATCGATACGGTTGAAGAACTTTATATAAACGGTTATCATCTTGAACAGTACAAGCAGCATAACTATAAGCCTGAAGCGTATTATCTTGAAGGCATTCGCAGAGATGCAGGGGATATACGTTGTAATACTTCTATGGCTCGTCTTTGCCTTAAAAACGGTGAATTCCGGAAGTGTACCAAATACTGTGATGTTGCAATTAAGCGTCTTACAATGCGCAACGAGCATCCTACCGATACCGAAGCATTCTATCTTAAGGGCTTAGCACTTGAATATTTAGGCAAGAATAAAGATGCTTATGATATTCTTTATAAGGCTGCTTGGAATTATACTCATAGAAGTGCTGCAATGTTCGAGCTTGCTTGTCTTGACTGTAAGAATGGCGAATATATTGCCGCTTTAGAAAAACTTGACGAGTCTATAGGTCTTAACTACGGTCATACTAAGGCTCAGAACCTTAAAACCGCAATTCTTCGCAGAATTGATATGAAGGCAGCAGAAAAATTGGCAGAAGCAAACGTTAAAGATGATCTGCTTGACCTGTTTGCAATGATTGAGTATTCACATTTTGCAGATAATAAGGCTGATATTGAACAGTTTGCTATAAAAGCTGAAAATATCATTGATGTAGCAACCGATTATATGAAAGCAGGATTTTATGAGGATGCCTTATATGCTCTTGAGTTTTTTAAGGGAGAATACCCTCTTGTAGAGTATTATAAAGCATTCTGCAAAAAGGATCCGGCATTTATTAAAACGGCAGAGGCTATGGATACGGGTTACTGTTTCCCATCCCGTCTTGAGGATATTAAGGTTCTCAGTTATGCCATCGAAAATGATACAACAGCTGCTAATGCTTGCTACTATTTAGGTTCTCTCTATTATGATCGTTTCCGTTATAAGCAAGCGGCAAATATTTGGGAAGAGGGCCTAAATCGTGATAATACTCACGGCAAGATTTGGCGTAACCTTTCGCTTTATTACTTTGATAAAGCAGGAAATGCAGAAAAGGCAAAAGAATGTCTTGAAAATGCTCTTAAATATAAGAATGACCCAAGACTTCTTCTTGAATATGAACAATTACTTAAGAATATGAATTACACACCTGAACAGAGACTCCGGGTTTACGAAAAGTATCCTGAACTCTTGGCAGAGCGTGATGACTGCTATCTTGATAAATTGACCCTTGTTTCTCAAACAGGTGATTTTGAAAAAGCAATAGAACTGGCAAGAGTTAAACGCTTCCATATCTATGAAGGCGGTGAAGGCAAGCTTACAAAACAACACGCCTGGATGCATGTTCTTTACGGTAAAGAACTTATGGAAAACGGCGATTATCAAAAGTCTGAAAAGATTTATTTAGACGGTGTTAATATGCCTAAGTCCTACGGTGAAGCGAAGACCTTCTTTAACCAAGAAGCCCATATCTTCTATTCCTTAGGTTCACTTTATGAAAAGCAGGGCGAAACCGAAAAGGCCAAAAAAGCATTTAAAGAGGCTGCTGTTTATAAAGCCGCTGTATCTGAAATTTCTCTTTTCAGAGCACTTGCACTTAAGAAATTAGGAAATGAACAGGAAGCAAATAAGGTTCTGGATGAAATGCTGTCTGTAGCAGCCGGCTTTATTAAAAATAAGGATTTAAGAACTTATTATGGTGTTGGTTCACCATCACCTATGCCTTTTGAATATGATATTGAAAAGAATAACTTAACCGACGGATATATTCTTAAGGCATTTGCATTATTAGGCTACGATAAGAAAACGGAAGCTAAAGATACTATAGAAGAAGCGAGAAAGCTTGATCCTTACGATTTCAGAATATTTGCCTTTGATAAGATATGTTAAAAGTATAAGCAAACCCGCATAAATACCGGCTTTTTCGAGACTTACTTGCTTGATTTGATAGCAGCCTGTGAAGTAAGGCAAATACAAGGGGGTTTTGAATGAGGATAGTTGCATCCTCGTTCTCTTTCCTATGTAACGAGGAAATCTCCTCGATTTCCTCTAACTTAATAACGTTCTTCTTTTTCCGTCCTTCCACCGTGTATGTGGCTCTTGCCTTAGTGTTGCCACTCAAGTTAACATACCAATGAAAAGATGTGTCAGATGTCGGCGTTACCATATATACAAACTTCTTGATTACATCGTGGTTAAGAGTCGCTTCGCTGAAATCCACGAGAGAATGTAATGTTGCGGTGATTTCTGTCAAGTTTAATGCGGTTCCTTGTTCCTCGGCTTGTGGCGCTTCTTCCAAAGCC
>CASFDQ010000030.1 GCA_949293385.1 uncultured bacterium
TTTCCGATGAATATTATTTCTCGCGGCTTTTTAAAAAATATGAAGGGCAGACACCCTCAGCCTTCAGAAGACAAAACGGCTGACAGAATACCCACGTCCCACTCGAAAGGAATGACGCCATAAGAAGGATCGTGCGTTTTACGGAAGCTAAGGATCAACGATATTTCTCCTTTTCTACTTCATCTTCAAAAAGCAAAAGGTTTAAAATACAAGCACAAAAAAGTTGAATTATTAAAATAAATGTAGTATAATAAATCATTATTGTGAATTTTCTTAAAATGGAGATATATAAATGACCGATTTTACCCCTATTGACGCAAAAATAATGCCTGCACTGGCCCTTCGCGGACTTGTCTGCTTCCCCGGAGTTATGCTTCATTTCGACGTTGGAAGAAAGAAGTCGGTAAAAGCCCTTAACGTGGCTATGGAAAAGGGTCAGAAAATATTTTTGGTGTCGCAGAAAAACGTTTTCGACGAGGACCCGAGTGAAGCCGAGCTTTACGATATCGGCTGTGTTGCCAGAATCTGTCAGGTGCTTTGTATGTCGGACGACAGCGTTAAGGTGCTTGTCGAAGGCCTCTACCGCGCAAAGGTGGTCGGAATAAATAACGTAGGAAGCTATATGACCGCCTCGGTAAGAAAATGCGAGATCCCCGTTACCCGTCACCGTCAGGTATACCTCGAGACCCTTGCCCGCAAGATACGTACCGAGTTCGAGGCCTACGCCTCAAAGGGCGTAAAGCTTGCCCCCGATATTGCCGCTACCGTTGCCTCAAACGACGACGTAGGCTTCCTTGCCGACTTTATCACCTTCAATATTCCCGTACCCGTCGACGATAAGCAGTTTATTCTTGAGCAGTTAAACCCCGTGACCCGTGCCAAGATCGCCCTTGAGCTTTTAGGTAAGGAAGGGGAGATAATCGAGATCGATAAACGTATCGGCGAAAAGGTCAAGAGTCAGATCGACGAAAATCAGCGCGAATACTACCTCCGCGAGCAGATAAAGGCCATTAACTTCGAGCTTTACGGCGATACCGCCGAGGACGAGATCGACGAATACTATTCAAAGATCGATAAAATGCAGGCGTCGAAAGAGGTAAAGGACAAGCTTGTAAGCGAGGTTCAGAAGCTTTCTAAAATGCCTCTGGGCTCTCACGAGGGTACGGTAGTTCGAAACTACCTCGATACCTGCATAGAGCTTCCTTGGGAGGTCTATACCGACGCGGTAGTCTCTATCTCCAAGGCCGAAGCGATCCTCGACCGCGACTTTTTCGGTATGGAAAAGGTTAAGGAAAGAATTATAGAGCAGCTTTCGGTCTATACCTTAAACCCCGATATCAAAGGTCAGATAATCTGTCTTGTCGGCCCTCCCGGAGTAGGTAAGACCTCTATTGCCAGGTCGGTTGCCGAATGTATGGGAAGAAAATACGCACGTATTTCGTTGGGCGGCGTTCACGATGAGGCCGAGATAAGAGGTCACCGCAAAACCTACATCGGTGCAATGCCGGGCAAGATAATAAACGCGATAAAGCAGGCGGGAAGCGGAAATCCCCTTATCCTTCTCGACGAGATCGATAAGCTGGCTTCCGACTATAAGGGCGATCCTGCCGCCGCGCTTTTAGAGGTTCTCGATAAGGAGCAGAACTCTACCTTCACCGATCACTTTATCGATATGCCCTTTGATCTGAGCCGTACCGTCTTTATCACCACCGCCAACACCGCCGCCACCATCCCCGAGCCCCTGCTCGACCGTATGGAGGTCATCGAGCTTACCTCTTATACTCGTGAGGAAAAGTTCCAGATAGCCAAAAGGCACCTTGTTAAAAAAGAGGTTAAAAACCACGGACTCGACGGCCGCAGGATAAAGTTTACCGACGAGGCACTCTACGACCTTATCGATTTCTATACCCGCGAGGCAGGCGTCCGTAAGCTTGAGCGCTCTATCGCTACCCTTTGCAGAAAGGCCGCAAAGCTTATAGCTTCGGGCGAAAAGAAGACCGTAAAGCTCGGTAGCGCAGAGCTTAAAAACCTCCTCGGTAAGCATAAATACCGTCCCGAAGAAATTCTTTCCTCCGACGAGGTCGGAATTATAAACGGACTTGCCTGGACGAGCGTCGGCGGCGAGCTTATGCAGCTTGAGGTATCGGTTATGGAGGGTGCGGGTAAAATAGAGCTTACGGGCTCTCTCGGCGACGTTATGAAGGAGTCGGCAAAGGCCGCGGTTTCCTTCGTTCGCGCGAACGCCGAAAAGTATAATATCGAATCCGATTTCTATAAGACCAAGGATATTCATATTCACGCTACAGAAAACGCCGTTCCCAAGGACGGACCGAGTGCCGGCGTTACCATAACGACCGCTCTTATCTCGGCCCTTACAGGAATACCCGTTCGCCGTGATGTTGCTATGACCGGCGAGGTCACCATTAAGGGAAGAGTCCTTGCCATCGGAGGCTTAAAGGAAAAAACCATGGCCGCCTACCGCGCAGGCGTAAAGACCGTGTTTATCCCCAAGGCCAACGAGGCCGATATCGCAGAGCTTGATAAAACCGTTATCGCAAACGTGAAATTCGTCATTGCCGAAAGGGTAGAAACGGTAATAGAAGGTGCCCTTAAAAAGACCGACGAAAAGGAAGCGGAGAAATTTATTCCCGTTCCCGAAGTAAGCAGAGCCGCAGGCAGAATAAGTCAGTAGGAGAATTTGCATGAATTTAAGTACCGCATTTTTCGAAAAGGCCTTCGGAACCTTTGAGCAACTGGGCGTTTCCGACCTTCCCGAATTTTGCTTCTCGGGTCGCTCAAACGTCGGAAAATCCTCCCTTATAAATAAGCTTACCAACCGAAAGTCTTTAGCCCGCGTCAGCGGAAAGCCGGGAAAGACCGTGACCATAAATTTTTACCGCGCCGACGATATCCGTATTGTCGACCTTCCGGGTTACGGCTACGCTAAGGTCCCTTTCGCCGAGCGTACCCGCTGGTCGGATCTTATGGAGGGCTACTTTAAGTCGGGCAGAAATATAAAATGCGTTTTTGCCCTTACCGATATGCGTCATCCCGCAACCGATTTCGATATATCAATGCTCGATTTTATGCAGCAGATGGACATCCCTTATCATATAGTCCTTACCAAATGCGACAAGCTTAATAAAACCGAGTATGCCGAGCGCCTTAAGTCGGTCGAGGAAGAGCTTTACGGCTTTATCGACGACGCCGAAATTATTCCCTTCTCGGCTCAGACAGGCGAGGGAGTAAACAAGCTTAAAGAAATAATAGAAGATATGATGTGATAAAATGATTTCAAAAAGTTACTCAGTAAACGGTAAGGGTCACCTTACCATAGGAGGAGTCGATACCGTAGAGCTTTCGGAAAACTACGGTACCCCCCTTTACGTATTTGACGAAAACGATATAAGAAACAATTGCCGCGAGTTTAAAACCGCCTTCGATAAATACTACGGAGGAAACGCACGGGTCTACTATGCAAGCAAGGCCTTCTCCTGTAAGGAGATGTACCGTATCGTAGATAGCGAGGGCCTTTGTGCCGACGTAGTCTCGGGAGGCGAGCTCTATACCGCCCTTGCCGCAGGCTTCCCCGCCGAAAATATAGGCTTTCACGGAAACAACAAGACCCCCGAGGAGCTTGCCTATGCTCTTGACAGTAGGGTCGGAAGAATTATCGTCGATAATATCTACGAGCTTCACACCTTAGACGCTTTGGCAGGGGAGAAGGGCGTTTGTCAGAAGATACTTCTCCGTATAAAGCCCGGAATCGACTGCCATACCCACGACTATATTAAAACGGGTCAGATCGACTGTAAATTCGGCTTTGCTCTGGAGAACGGCGAGGCCTTAGAGGCCGCAAGGCTTGCAGCTTCTATGGAAAACGTCGAGCTTGTGGGAATTCACTGCCACATCGGCTCACAGATATTCGAAACTCAGCCCTTCTGCGATGCGGCGGATATTATGGTATCTCTTGCAAAAACTATAGAGAAGGATTTCGGCAAAACTCTGACCGAGATCAACTTCGGAGGCGGCTACGGAATAAAGTATTTAGAGTCCGACAGCCCCGTGCCCAAGAGCGACAGTATCCGACTGCTCTGCGAAGCGGTAAAGAAAGCCTGCGGGGAATACGGTTTTTCCCTGCCCACGCTTTCTATTGAACCGGGCCGCTCAATAGTCGGCGACGCAACCCTTACTCTTTATAAGATCGGCGTGGTCAAAACCATTAAGGACGTAAGGACCTACGTTTCGGTAGACGGCGGAATGTCTGACAATCCCCGTTACGCTCTTTACGGAGCTGAGTATGAGGCCGTCGTTGCAAATAAGGCAGACCGTCCCCGTGATTTCGTGGCAACCATTGCGGGTAAATGCTGTGAGAGCGGAGATTTGATTCAGGAGCACACAAAGATTCAGACCCCCGAGGTAGGCGACACCCTAGCCGTACTTTCGACCGGCGCTTACAACTACTCTATGGCCAGCAATTATAACAGAATTCCCCGTCCTGCCGCCGTTATGGTGAAGGACGGAAACGCCCGACTTATTATCGAGCGCGAGACCTATGAAGATCTTGTAAGGAAAGATATCTGATTTTATGATAGAGTTTAAAAGTCCGCAGCTTTCAGATTATGAAAAATTCGCCCCGTTCTTTTCGAGTGAGGGCGAGCTTTCCTGTGAAATGAATTTTATAAGCATATACGTCTGGAAGAGAGTCTACGGAAACGAGTTCTATTTGGACGACAAAACTCTTATTTTTAAAAGCAAGACCGACGACGGTAAGAGCTACGTTTTTTCCCTTCCTTACGGCGATTTCGACTACGGAATGTCTCTTGTTTTCGACTACTGTAAGGAGAAGGGAATTGCTCCAAACCTCTGGACGAGTCAGGGAGAAAGACTTACCGAATTTCTTAAAAAATATAACTGCTACGAGATAATTCCCGAACGTGATAATTTCGACTATATTTATAAAAGGGAAGACCTTGCCGAGCTGAGGGGTAAAAAATATCATTCTAAGCGCAACCATATTTCGGCCTTCTCAAAGGCCTATAACTGGAGCTACGAGCCCCTTACCCCTGATAACAAGGCTGATTTTCTTGCCTTTTCGGATAAATGGTATTCCGATAAGGGTATAGAGGAGGACGAAGGACTGAGGGCCGAGAAAAAGGCTCTCGGCGAAATTCTCGACAGCGACGTCGGAATAAAGTATAAAGGCGCCCTTATAAGGGTAGACGGAAGGGTCGTGGCAATAACCCTCGGCTCTCCGATAAATTCGAAGGTCTTCGATATTCACTACGAAAAGGCCGATAAGGACTTTGCCGCCGCCTATACCCTTATAAACCGCGAATTTGCCGCAAGGGAGCTCTCGGATTATACCTATATAAACCGCGAGGACGACCTAGGTATAGAAGGACTGAGGAAGGCAAAGCTTTCCTATAAGCCCGAAATAATTTTAGAAAAATACAGTATGATATATAAGGGTGAGTAAATGACCTTAAAGGAGCAAGCTTTAGAGCTTTATAAAACGGCCTTTCCCGACGACCCCGACGATTTCGCGGCCGGTTTTATAAGCCGCTTTTTCGGCGAAAGCTGTCGCTATATTTTGAAGGACGGCCGTATAGCCTCGATGCTTTTTTTGCTTTGCGGAAGCCTTACGGAAAACGGGAAAAAACGCCCCGCACTCTATCTTTATGCCGCCGCGACCCTTCCCGAATATAGAGGTATGGGCCTTATGGGCGAGCTGATCGAAAAAGCCAAAACCGAAGCTAATGAAAAAGGAGCCCTTCTAATAACGAAGCCTGCCACCCCTTCACTTTTCGGCTACTACGGAAGATTCGGCTTTAAAACGGCCGTCTTTTCGGAGGACAAACTTATAAAAAAGGAAAACGACGCGGAGCCTCTTTGTAAGATAGAACGCGAGGAATACGAAAAAAACAAGGAAATCCTCCTTGAAAATGTCCCCAATATAATTCTTTCCGACAGTGAATACGCCTTATCCTTTTTCACCCTTTTCGGCGACGAAAACACAGTAGCCGCCGTCGATACTACCGAAGAGCCTCCCGTGGTCAAAGAGTTTATAACTAAGGATGAGCGGGGGAGAGACCGTCTGTTATCGGCCCTCGATACCTCCGAAGCGATCTTCCGCATAAACGGTAATGCCCCCTTTGCAATGACCGTCCCGCAAACCGACACTTTAGTTCACTTTATGCTGGCCCTCGACTAAAACAGCACCCGCCTTACGGGTGTGTTCTTCGTCTTCGACGAGGGATGTATGCGGGTTTAGGTAAGAGGGATGAGGGAAGAGGGAAGAGGGGATTTCCCAAAAGAGAGATATAAATTTGTTTCCCCTCCTCCCTCCTCCCTTTTCGGTAAGGCTTTTTGCGGTGAAATATCCAATTTTTCCTCCGCCTACAATTACTATGGTCATATTATTCTCTCCGTTAGTCTATTAAGCTTGCGAAAATAAGCTTGTCATTTTCCTGAACGATACGGTTTTTCTCGGACGCTAAATAGGTCTTGCCGTTATCGTCGGTGATGGCGAATAAAAGATATCCCGTAACGCTTACGTCGGCCACTCTTCGTCCCGCAAAGGGTTTTCCCGAGGTGTATTCAAATTTCGCAGTGTTTATTCCGAAGTTTAGCCTTCTTGAAAATTCCGATTTAAGTATAATGTCGGTAATTGCCGCCGATGAGGTCTTGGTGGGACATATCGTTTTGAGTCCCGCCATTTCGCAAACCGACTCTCGCTGAGGGTCGGTAACGAGGGTGACGACGTTGTCTATCTTATATTTTTTTGAAGCGATCTGAGCAACGACGACGTTAAGATTGTCGTTTTCGGTAACTACTGCCATTGCCGAGCAGTCCTTTATTCCCGCCGCCTCTAAAACTTCTATATCCATCGCCTCACCTTCTACCGCAATGCCCGAAAAATCGCCGGGTAAAAGGTCTAATGCGTCTCGGCTCGAATCGATGATGGCTATTTCGTTTCCAAGCCCCGAAAGGGTCGTTGCGAGGCTTCTGCCGAGAGCGGTACAGCCTACAATAATTATGTTCATATCTTTCCTCCGAAGAAGTCTTTTACCTTATTATATATCTAAACCTTCTTAAGCTCAAGAAATTTTATAAAACCTCCTCCGTTGACAACGGGGGAGGTTTGTTGTATACTGTAAAAGTAAAAATATGTCTCTTTGAGGTGCATTATGGTAAAACTTTCTCCCTCTGTTCTCACAAGCGATTTTTTGACTTTAAAGGAGATCATTCCACAGTTCGAGGCTTCGGGCGTTGATATGCTTCATCTCGACGTTATGGACGGTATCTTCGTTCCCAATATTTCCTTCGGAGTTCCCGTTATAAAGTCGATAAAAAAGCATACGAATATACCGCTCGACGTTCATCTTATGATCGACCGTCCTCATAGGTATATAAAGGAATTTGCCGAGGTTGCCGACTGGCTCGGTTTTCACTATGAAGCAGGCTCCGACGTAGCAGGGCTTCTTAAAGAGATCCGCGCTCTCGGCTGTAGATCCTGCCTGACCATTAAGCCTGCAACCGCCCCTGAAGAGATCTTCGAATATCTTCCCCTTTGCGATATGGTACTCGTAATGTCGGTTGAGCCGGGCTTCGGCGGTCAGAAATTTATGCCGAACTCCCTGCCTAAGCTTAAGGCGCTGAAGGCCGAGGCCGAGCGTCAGGGACTTGATATCGAGCTTGAGATCGACGGCGGTATAAACGCCGAGACCGCTCCTCTTGCCGTAGAGGCAGGAGCTACCGTTTTGGTCGCGGGAAATTATATCTTCTCGGCCGAGGATATTCCTGCTACCGTAAAGGCTATAAAGAGCCTATAATTTCGCCGCAAGGCCTACCGCCTTTTCGGGTAGGATAAGCCTGCCGTATTCTTCGGTAATAGCCTTTTGGTAATCTCCCTTAAGGGTTTTCCCGAAAAACTCGCCTGCAAGACTCGCTATTTCAAACTCGGCGCAAAGGCAGGGGAGAAGCAAGCGGTATTTCCCCTCGAAGAAATAGAGACTGCCTTTATCGTAAAATTCGGGAAGGCTGAAAATAAGCGCCCTTGCCGCGTCGGCAAGATTTCCGGTGCTCGAAAACTCAAGGATAAAGCCGCTTTTTTCCGTCGTCCCTTTTCCCTGACCCGAAAAGTATATATCCATACCTCCCCGTCGGTTCTTGACCGCTCGGGCGACGATCTCCCTTCTTTTCGGTCGGTATCCCATATCCCTTACCGCCTTTTTAAGAAGACTTTTTAAAACGTAGCCCGTTTTAGGGTTTCGGCCCGACGGGGCGTTTTCTCCGAAAAGTCTTGCTACCTCAAAGCGGTTAAGCGAAATTTTTATACGGTCTTTGTCTATGGGTAAATAGGTCATCAGGCTACCTCCGAAAATATAGCGAAATTTATGATTAAAACCGCCGCCTATGCAAATAATATTTTGGGTGATGGGTGACGGTATGAAAAAATCAACAAAACAGAGCATAAAGCTGTTTTTTAAATCGGCCTTTCTTACTGCTCTCGGTCTTCTTGTTATAGCAATAGGCTTTATGGCCGCGGAGCATTTCTTAGGCTGAAAAAATATGTAAGGATGATAAAAAATGAGTTATAAAGAGCTTAAAAGCGGAACCGACGTCCGCGGAGTTGCGTCGGATAAGGGCGGAAAGCCCGTAAATCTTACCGACGAGGCCGTTTACGATATCGCTTCGGCCTTTGCCTGTTTTCTTTCCGATAAATACGGAAAGAAAACGAGTGAGCTTACCCTTGCCGTCGGTCACGATTCCCGCATATCCGCAGACCGTATCTCGGCACAGGTCATAAAGGCTTTATCGGGTCTCGGAGTACATATTAAAAACTGCGGCCTTGCTTCTACCCCCGCTATGTTTATGACTACCGTCGATCTCGGTACCGACGGTGCCGTTCAGATAACCGCAAGTCACCACCCCTTCGACCGAAACGGTCTCAAGTTCTTCACAAAAGAGGGCGGTATCGACGGAAAAGACCTTTCGGCTATAATCGAAATTGCCGATAAGGGCGGTTTTGCGTCCTTAGACGGCGCGACCGTCGAAGAGGTCGACTATATGTCGCAGTATGCCGCAGGCCTTCGCAAAAAGATATGCGACGGAATCGGAAAGAATGAAAGTGACAAGCCGCTTGGCGGATATCATATCGTCGTCGACGCAGGAAACGGTGTAGGCGGATTTTATGCCTACGACGTTTTAGAGCCTCTCGGTGCCGATATTTCGGGAAGCCGCTATTTAGACCCCGACGGAATGTTCCCGAACCATATTCCCAATCCCGAGGATAAGACCGCAATGCGGAGCATTACCGAAGCCGTAAAGCAAAGCGGTGCAGACCTCGGAGTTATCTTCGATACCGACGTAGACCGCGCAGGCTGCGTTGACTCTACGGGCGAGGAGATAAATCGCAACCGCCTTATCGCGCTTTCCTCGGTTATCGCGTCAAACGGAAAGAAAGGCGCTACCATTGTTACCGACTCGGTTACCTCCGACGGACTTAAAGAGTTTATCGAAAAGGACCTCGGATGTCATCATTACCGTTATAGACGCGGCTATAAAAACGTTATCGATAAGGCGATAGAGCTCTGTGCGCAGGGTATCGACTGCCCCCTTGCTATCGAGACCTCGGGTCATGCCGCTTTAAAAGAAAATTACTTCCTTGACGACGGAGCCTACCTTATTACCAAGATCGTTATTGAACTCGGCAAGGGCAGAGACCTCAACAAGACCCTCGAAAACCTTAAATGTCCCGTCGAGGAGCGCGAGTGCCGCTTCTCCATAACCGAGCCCGACTTTAAAACCTACGGACTAAAGGTCATCGACGAGCTCGAGGCCTTCGTTTCCTCCGATACCGAGACCTATACCGTTGCCGACGATAACCGCGAGGGACTTCGCGTTTCGACAAAGTACGGCTGGTTCCTCCTTCGCCTTTCGGTTCACGACCCCGTTATGCCTCTGAATTTCGAAAGCGACGAGGCGGGCGGAATCGATAAAATGGTTGCCCTTATAAAGCCCTTCTTCGGAAGCTTTAGCGGCCTTGATATTTCGGCCCTTAAATAAACCTATATCCCGGCTTTTGCCGGGATATTTTTTTAACCTTCATCTCTTCCGGATCCGCATCCGCAACCGCTGTTAGGGCATCCCTTGGGGAAGAAATCAGCGGTGGGGAAGTCGATGCGTCTGAATACGTCGCAGGGGGTGTCTGCCGTAAATTCACACTGCTTTTCGGGGATACAGAAATCGTATACGGGGACCAGCATCTGAACCTGACGGATAAGCTGTACCACCGTAAATAGTCCGAGAGTAACGTAGGCGGTGTTTCCCGTTTCTGCGGTAGATACGTCACAGCCTCCGAGGAAATTAAGCACGCAGGGAGGAACGGCTCCGAGATTGTCGGTAATGGGACCGGCAGGAGCGATTCTGGCCGCTAAGGGAATGGGGCAGGCGACCTGAACGGTGGCGGTGGGGGAGACGTTTCCTCTGCAGCAGCAGACGTCGGCCGATTCTTCTGCGTCCTTGCTCGTAAAGGTCCTAACGTTTCCTTCTCCGCCGCAGAGAACTACCGTCTTGGTGTAAAGGGCAATACCTCTTACGTCAACGGGGCAGCTGCAGGGTCCGTTCGAAATGTCGAGATCAACTACGAAAAAGAAGTTAAGGTCGACCGAATAAAATCCGTGACTGAGGTTTACGGGGGTTACGTCGATAGCTACGTCCACTACCTCGGCGCATTTGACCTTAACGCTTGAGGCTCCGTCGATAAGCGCCTGACCTTCCTCGCAGAAATATACCCTAAGATCCTCAAGGCAGTCTCTGTCGCAGCAGGAATCGAAAATTCTTCCCGCATCGATACAAACGGCTTCTTTAAAATTCATATTATCTAAACTTCCGTTTTGAGCATCAGCCATATAATGACCTCCTGATAAGTATTGAAGCTCGGATATGACCGTACTTCTAATCCATTATATGCAGGCACCCTTTTTGTGATATAAATATGTCGGCCTTCTTTAGAAGCTTTTTTGCTTTCAGATAAAACAAATTTAAGAAGAGATAAATATTTTTTGTTGCGCAGAGCGCTTATGTATGGTAAAATATTCTTGAACCGTGGTGTGAAAGCTCGCCACTGATTTTGAAGGTGGTGAAAAAATGAAGCATATAACCGTAGGCCGCGAATTTAACAGAGGTAAGATAGCCTTTGTGGAATGTGTTAAAAACGGATCTCTCGAAAACGTAGAGATCAAAAATAAATGCTTTTTGCTTATCCTTCTTACAAGCGAAAAACTGGAGTTTTCGGTAGGAGAAAATACCGTTTCGGCTTCGGCCCCTTCCTTTATATGCTTCGACGAGACCGAGGACCCCGTTCTCCTTAAAAACGCCGCCGCAAAATATATCTGTATTTATTTTCATCCTAAATATTTAAACGTAAATATGTGCTTCGGACTTCTGCGTTCTAAAAGCTATGGAGATATTGCCTCGGTTCACGATATGTTTATGCTCAAGCCCTTTATCGACAAGGCCTACGTTGTGCCCATTCGTCAGATGGGGGCCGAAAAGATCAAAGCCTCGGCCGAGTATATGCTTAAAGAACTATCCGAGCAGCGCGACTGGTATTGGTCCTGCCGAGGACGCTCCTACTTTATGGAAGTAATAATCGCTCTTGAACGTATGTACGGTCTTATGGGCTACGCAGTAGACGGTCGGTCGTCCGACTCTGCCTCTGCGGTGGAAAGTCCTCTGCTTCGTGAGGCTATCCTTTTTATCGAAAGTCATTACGGTGAGACCTTGACCCTTTCTGACATATCTGTAGGCGCGGGACTCAATCATACGACCCTTACCTGCCTTATGAAGAAGGAGCTCGGCTGTACGGTTATGGAGTATCTTATGAATCACCGTATTGCCGTCGCTAAAAAGCAGCTTGCTTTTACCGAGGTGCCCATAAAGGATATTGCCGCAGGCGTAGGCTTTAAAACTGTTCAGCATTTCGGACGGGTCTTTAAAGCAAGAACCGAAAAGACCCCCGCCGAGTTCAGAAAAACTGCCGTTGAAAGGCGCAAGAGGGAAATCAAATGACACATTATATGAAGCTTTCGGGTGAGCCCTTTTATAAAACAGCCGAAGGCAAAAAGAAGATAGAGCTTCGTCTTTTTGACGAAAAACGCAAGAAAATATCGGTAGGGGATATACTTGTCTTTGGAAATAACGAAAATCTCGACCTTATAACCGCTACCGTAAAAGCCCTTCATACCTTTCCCGATTTTACCGAGCTTTATAAGCGCCTTCCGCTGACCCTTTGCGGTTACGAGGAGGGCGAAGAGGCAGAGCCGACGGATATGGAGCGGTATTATAATAAGGAAGATATAAAAAAACACGGGGCAGTCGGTATCGAGCTTTGCGATATAACTGCCATAAGGGACGTAAAACCCCTTCTTACTCAGCCACCTTTTTTAAACCTGCTTGCGCCAAGCGTGTATGGTCCCACAGAGGAGCGACTGCAAAACCGCGCAGGCAGGTATAAAGGCGATGAAAACACGCAGGTCTACGCCATTAGCCGAGACGGAAGCTATAAAGGTATAGTTGCTTTTTCGTCGGGGAAGCAGGCGGTTATTCACGATATCGCCGTCGACCCTTCCTGCCGAAAAGAAGGAATGGGTAAGACCCTTATAGAGTTTATTTTCCGTCTTGGTGCCGAAACCGTAACCGCCGAAACCGACGACGATGCCGTAGGCTTTTATAAAAAATGCGGATTTACGGTCACCGAGACCGAATCCGATTACG
The DNA here is from genome assembly GCA_949293385.1 of uncultured bacterium. Classification (GTDB taxonomy): domain Bacteria; phylum Bacillota; class Clostridia; order Oscillospirales; family Acutalibacteraceae; genus SFWF01. Next base: position 12,784 of record CASFDQ010000030.1, read on the forward strand.
AAACAAAGAGATATCTATGTGAAAGGAGACGCACGTGGGAAGATCGATAGCCGAGCTTAAAAAACAGCTTATAGAGGAATTTAATTCTTTAAATATCCCCGAAATGAAAAAGGTAACCGACCTTTATACTCTTAAGGGCTCTTTTATAAATCTGGAATATACTCTTCCGAGCGGCCAAAAGGTAAAACTCTGGGACGATAAGAAGATATACCTCGGAGCCGAGCTTTGTAAGGAAAGCGGAAGTCGCTGTTTCGGCCTTGTGGCCGACGAAAACCATCTGCTTGTTTGCGAGTACGGCGATAACGGAGCCGACCCCGAAATAATCCTGCTTAAAAAGCGTATCTGATACTATAAAAAGGAGATAAACGGTGAAAAACAAACGACCGCTTTTTGAAATCCCCGAACAACTGAATAAAGTCCTGACCGACAGCGGCCTGCTTTGCTCAAAGCCCCTTGTTTTTGCCGAGGCCGATATGGACGTCTCCTGCGAGTTCCGCCCCCATATTCTCCTCCTTACCGAAAAAACGCTTATTCACGGAAAAAGCAAGAATCTCGGTATGAGCGGCGGCAAAAAGCAAAAGCCCGACTACTCGGAGTTTACCTTCGAGAAGTATCCTATCGAAACCCTGTCCGCTCCTGCCATAGACGGCTTTGTCGTCGGCGGAGCCCTTAGAATTTCGGTAGACGGGGAGCAGAGGTCTGTCTGCGCCTTTACCAATACCTATAAAGGACGGATAAGCCGCCTTAAAGAAATTCTTTCTACCCTTATAAAGGGGGAAGAGGTTAAGGAGGACAGGCTTTTCGAAGACGAAAGGGAAGAGTTCTGCCCCAAGTGCGGAATGCGCTATCCCGACCGCGGACGTAAGGTATGCCCCAAATGTATGGACAAGCGTAAGATATTCTTCCGACTTGCCTCCTGCTTTAAGCCCTTTAAATGGCATATCGTGGCAATAGCCGTTCTTTGTGTCCTTTCGGCTCTCGTAAACTCTGTATGGCCCCTCCTTAGCGGAAGCCTTCTTTATGACGGAGTTCTTGCCAAGGATATCGAAAACAGCATCTTCTCGGCCCTGCCCTTTAAAGACGCCGCAATATGGCTGCTCATTCTGGTCCTTTCTATGGTCGTCGTAAAGTTTTTACAGCAGCTTTTCGGAATCGTTCAGGGCCGAATAGTTGCCCGCGTTGTCCCCGACGTTGTTGCCGACCTTAAAAAGAAGGTCTTTTCGACCATTAAGTATCTTTCGGTCTCCTTCTTTACGGGAAAGGAAACGGGAGGACTTATGACCCGTATTACGGGTGACGCAAACGAGGTCACCAATATCTTTATCGACGGCCTGCCCTATATCCTGCCGAATCTTTTTACCATAATCTTTTCCTGCACCGTAATGTTTTCGACAAACGCTCTGCTTGCCCTTGTGGCAATAGCGACTCTGCCTCCTGCGGTAATTATAAGTATAAAGCTGGAACCTGTTCTTTGGCATTTTAACAGCCGCCGCTTTCAGACACAGCGCGACTTCAGAGCAAAGCTTAACGATAACCTTACGGGTGCCCGCGTGGTCAGAGCCTTCGGCAGAGAGGAAAGCGAGCGTGTCCGTCTTGCAGGTTCAAACCGAAACGTTGCCGCCGCTCAGATGGACGCCGCAAACTTCGATATTAAATATACCGCGCTTTACCATATTGCGCAGTCGTTATCTTCGGTACTTACCTTTACTGTAGGCGCCTGCTTCGTGCTTGCGGTATTCAGACCTCAGATGACCTACGGAACCCTTATGACCTTTACCGGCTACGTGTCGCTCCTTTCGGGTCCCGCAAACTTCTTTTCTTACATATTCCGCTGGTGGTCGGGCTCTATGAACTCGGCACAGCGTATCTTTGAGATCCTCGATGCTACTCCCGACGTCGCCGAGCATCCCGACGCAAAGCCCGTTACCGATCTCAGGGGAGAGATAACCCTCAAAAACGTAATCTTCGGCTACGACGAGAGCAGGGAGGTTTTAAAGGACGTTTCTCTTCACGTTGAGGCAGGAAAAATGCTCGGAATAGTAGGAAAATCGGGAGCGGGAAAAACTACGCTTGCTAATCTTATAGCCCGTCTTTACGACGTAAATTCGGGAGAGATACTGCTTGACGGAAACGACGTCCGCGATATGCGGTTTGAGGATATCCGTAAGAATATAGCCCTCGTCAGTCAGGAGACCTATATATTTAAAGGAACGATCTTCGAGAATATCGCTTACGCCGATCCCACCGCCGACCGAAAAAAGGTTATATCTGCCGCAATTGCCGCCTCGGCTCATGATTTTATATGTAAACTGCCCGACGGCTACGATACCGAGGTAGGAAGCGGAGGAAGAGACCTTTCGGGAGGAGAGCGTCAGCGAATTTCCATCGCCCGAGCCATCCTTGCCGACCCCTGTATTCTCATTCTTGACGAGGCTACCGCCGCCGTCGATACCGAAACCGAAAAGAATATTCAGGCCTCCCTTAAGGAGCTCGTAAAGGGAAGAACGACCCTTTCCATCGCCCACAGGCTTTCGACCCTAAGAGAAGCCGACGAGCTTATCGTTATCGATAAGGGCAGGATCACCGAGCAGGGAACCCATGCCGAGCTTATTACTAAAAAGGGCGAATACTTTAAGCTTTATCAGATTCAGAGCAAGGCTCTCGCAATGCGAGGAATTGGAGAATAGTATGAAAGAAAAAGATATATTTTTAGAAGAAAAGCAGGAGGTCGAGGAGCTTCTTAAAACGAGACTTCTTACCCCCGATACCGCGAAGTTTTCGAAGACCTCCGGCGGCTTTATAACCCTTACCTTAAACGGCGAGGAGCAGGGAATGGTAAATATTATCCGTGCCTTTCCCTTTACCGCCGAAAACGAGTTTTTGTCGGTCCGTACCGCCGACGATAAGCAGAAGGAGCTCGGTATGATCGAAAAGCTCGGTATTTTCGATGATGATACCGTCTCCCTTATATCCGATCAGCTTGCGATCCGCTACTTTATGCCTAAGGTAGAGCGTATCTGCTCGGTCAAGGAGGAATACGGTCATACCTATTGGCAGGTCATAACCGATAAGGGCGAATGTAAGTTCACAAGTCCTTCGGGTTCGGCAGGTGCCGTAGTTAAAAAAGGCGACCGCGTAATAATCCGCGATTCCGATCAGAACCGCTACGAGATCGAAGACGTTAAAAAACTGACCGTCAAGGAAATGAAAAAGCTTGACCTTTATTTATAGGAGTAATAAATGGATCTTAACACAGCTTTACCCGCCGCATTGGCCGAAAAGCTAAAAAAGCATACCGAGCTTGAGCCTATATACTGTATGCGTACCGATATCGGAAACAACGGTATGTTTACGAAAGACTGCTGGCTCGGCGCTACCGAAAAGGAAATATTTATATTTGAAGGCGAAACCGAGAGGATAGTTCCCGTTTCGTCCTGCTCCGATGCGGCCTGCCGAAGCCTTGTGAACGGAGGTCTCCTTACCCTTACCGTAAACGGGGAGGAAGAGATCTTCGCCCGTTCGAGTAAGCTTCATATCTCTAAGCTTGCCTGTATCGCAAAGGGTATAAAATGGCTATGTGAGGGTAAGACCGATAAGAGGGTCGTAAACCGCGAAAAGGAAAAATACTGCCCTAAATGCGGCCGCGTTCTCCCCGGAACCGATCACTGCCCCAAATGCGACAAGGAGCATAGGAACCTGAGCCGCCTGCTCAGTATCTGCAGTCCACATAAGGCTATGCTGACCGTAATCGTTCTGCTTATGCTTCTCGGTAGCGCTATCGATCTGTCGGTGCAGTTCGTACTTCGAAACTTCGTCGACGGCTACCTTGTACCGGGGAAGGGTAACGCCTTAAATATCCTTAGCTTTTTCTCGGTCTATTTAGGTATTACCGTAATTTCGGCCGTAGGCTATCTTTTCAGGACCTACCTCTGTAATAAGCTTGGCGTAAACGTAACCTATAAGCTTCGCGAAAGACTTGACGATCATATTCAGTCGCTGTCCCTTTCCTTTTTAAATAAGCGAAATCCCGGTGCGGTTATCGAGCGTGTCTCCAACGATACCAACCATATAAGAGGCTTTATCTGCGACTGCTTCTGTAATATGTTCGGTATGCTCGTGACCCTCGTTTCCCTCGTTATACTTATGCTCATCCTTAACTGGAAGCTGGCCCTTGCCGCCTTTGCTTTTGCACCCGTGACTATATTCTGTGCCCGCACCTTCTGGCCCAAGATCAGAAGGATATATCACTATCAGTGGCGCCGTTCCGATCGTATTCAGAATAAGCTTCAGGACGTTCTTTCGGGAATACGAATAGTAAAGACCTACGGTAAGGAAAAGGAGGAGGTTGAGGAATTCTGTAAGCTTAACGATAAGCTTGCCGAGGTTCAGCGTAGCAACGAGAAGTTTTTCGCAACCTTTTTCCCGCTGCTGTCCCTTGGCCTTGCCTTCGGTACCTACCTTATAACCTACCTTGGCGGTATGGGAGTTTTAGAGGGCGAAATGACACAGGGCGAGCTTATGCAGTTTGTTTCCTATGCGGGAATGCTTTTAGGTCCTCTTTCATGGATGTCATTCCTGCCGAGACGAATTATAAATATGACAACGAGTCTCGAGCGTATCTACGATATCCTCGACGAAAAGCCCGAGATATCCAACTGCGAAAAGCCCGAAAAGCATAAGGTAAGCGGAGATATAACCCTCGATAATATAACCTTCGGCTATAATTCCTACGAGCCCGTCCTCGAAAACCTTACCCTAGAGGTAAAAAGGGGAGAGATGATAGGTCTTGTCGGCTCCTCAGGCTGCGGAAAGTCTACCCTTATAAATTTAATTATGAGACTTTACGACGTGGACGAGGGAAGAATACTTGTCGATGGACTCGATATAAAAGAGCTCGATATCGCTACCTACCATAGTCAGATAGGGGTCGTGTTGCAGGAGACCTTCCTCTTTGCGGGAACCGTCCTCGATAATATCCGCTTTGCTAAACCCGACGCAACCTATGCCGAGATAATAAGCGCCGCAAGGCACGCAAACGCCCACGAATTTATTTGTAAGCTCCCCGACGGCTACGATACATATATAGGGGAGAGGGGACACATGCTTTCGGGCGGCGAAAAGCAGAGGATTGCCATCGCCCGCGCGATACTGACAAACCCCCGTATACTTATCCTCGACGAGGCGACCTCGGCCCTCGATACCGAAAGCGAGTATCAGATACAGGAGGCCTTCGAGCGGCTCCGTAAGGATAGGACTACATTTGCCATAGCACACCGTCTTTCTACCCTTAAAAACGCCGACCGTATCGCCGTCATCGATAAGCACGGCATAGCCGAGCTCGGCACTCATAACGAGCTTTTAAAGCTAAAAGGAATCTACTACGGCCTCGTCATGGCCCAGCTCGAAATGAATAAAACCAAGGAATAAACAAAACCGCAGATCACCGATCTGCGGTTTGTTCTTTTCTTTGTATCGTATATTATCACAACGAAAGGAGGTTTCTTACCCCCCGACGGGTCATCCTGAGCTTGTCGAAATTTTGCGACAATGAGATCCCGTCACCTACGGTGCCGCGCTACGCGTTCGACTTACGCTCAGGATGACCCATTGTCGCTTGCATAGCCGTAGGCGGGATCTCGGCGGGGTG
>CASFDQ010000031.1 GCA_949293385.1 uncultured bacterium
TTCTGCTTGGCAACTCACTCTGAACAATGATACCTTTTACGATTATTACCAACTGAAACTTTCTCAAGGTCTCAGCCACTACGGTGCTTTAGGTCATGTCGCTCATAAGCTTGTTCGCGTTATTTTCAAACTACTAAAACACAATGTTTTGTTTGATGCAAGTCGACTTGTTAAGTCTTAATTTTTATCTTGACTTTTCATAGCTGGTCTCCTAAAATTTGAATATTATTCCTACCGCCGCACCGATACCGATAAATACGATAGGATGAAGCTTTTTGAACTTTAGTATTCCGATAAGCAAAAGGGCGAAAAGTATTATTGCCTTATAGTTTATCCCCGCAAGGAAGGTCTCGGCTCCCGAAATATACACGAGCGGGGTTATCATTGCGGCAAGAGATACTCCTAGCATTCCTATGACCGCAGGACGCAGCACGTAAAAGGTATCCTTAACGAGCTTGTTTTCTTTGAATTTTTGTAAAAAGCCCGCGATTATCAGTATGACCGTAATGCTGGGAATAATTATTGCCGTTGTAGCGACGAGAGTGCCGAGGATACCTCCGACCACTCCGAATTCCGCTGAACCCGTGGTGTAACCGACGTAGGTAGCCATATTTATACCTAACGGGCCCGGAGTAGACTCTGAAACTGCTATCATATTCGAAAGTTCTTCGGCGGAAAACCAACCGAACTTTTCACCCATTTCCATAAGGAATGGGATAGTTGCAAGACCTCCTCCGATAGAGAAAAGTCCCGTCTTTAAAAACTCGAAAAAGAGATTAAGATATAACATTACCCGGCCTCCTCCTTTTTCTTAGAGGTCAGCTTTTCGTAAAGAATCTTAATGATTACTCCGACAACTGCGGTTACGAGAATTACTATGATAGGTGATACCCCGAGGAGGAAGGAGGAAACGAAGGCGGCGATAGCGATACCCAGGGTTAAAGCGTCCTTAATTCCCGACTTAATAAGCTTTAAGATAGCCTGAACGATCAGAGCGCAGACGGCAACACTGATGCCCGCAAAGGCGTTTGCGGCGATCTCGTTGCCTGCGAGAAGCTCTAAAACGGAGGCGAGCGCGGTAATTATCGGTATCGAAGGGGTTACAACGCCGAGGGTAGCGAAAATTCCTCCGAGAATTCCCTTGCGTTTAAAGCCGATAAAGGTGGCGGTATTTACCGCAATTATTCCGGGAGTACACTGTCCTACCGCAAAGTAGTCCATAATCTCTTCCATAGTAACGTAGTTTCTTTTGACGACAAGCTCGCGCTCCAGCATCGGGAGCATTGCGTATCCGCCGCCAAAGGTCATAATTCCGATCTTGAAAAAAAGACCGAAAAGGGTTAAAAGCTCTTTCATTTTTTCTCCTTAATATCTGTGACCGTAAGCTCGGTGTCGTTAACCTTAAAGGATACGGTATAGCCGTCAAAATCAAGTCTGTAAACTCTGTCGGGATCGTTTTGATAAGCAGGTCTCGGATCTTCCGATAGTATCTGTATAAGTGCGTCTTTAATACTGCTTTCAATATTCGGCTCGTTTTCGAAGCGGACGTTGAGCCTTATTCTTTCGTTTGTTCCGACAAAGCCTGATGCGGCATCGGGCTTTGCGTCGGCGTAAGGAATATATGGTTTTATATCGTATATCGGCGTCCCGTCAAGAAGATCTGCTCCCGAAACGGTTATGATCGGACCGAGCTCCTTATCTATCTCAATAACTTCGAGTCTGACGCAGGAGAGTCCTAAAGGATTAGGCCTGAAGGGGGAGCGTGTGGCAAAAACTCCGATGCGCTTGTTTCCGCCGAGTCTCGGAGGACGAACGGTAGGGGACCATTCCTCTCTTACCGAACGACTGAATTGCCATATAAGCCATATATGCGAAAAATCTTCAAGGCCGCGAACCGCTTCGGCGGTACGGTACTTTTCCTCGAAAACGATTTTAGATATAACCTTGTCGCAAAGACCGCTCTGCCTCGGAATTCCGAATTTATCCGAAAAACCGTTCCTGATTTCGGCGATCTTTTTAATATTAAAGTCGTCAGCCATATTAAATGCACCTAATACTTCATTATAATCATATTTATTATAAGCGCAAAAGACTTAAAAAGCAAGAATATTCGGTGTTTTTTTGCAAAAAAAGTATAGCAATTATTTTATGTGTGTGATATGATAACAGTATTCAGCGTTAAGGAGATTTTTTATGCAAAGAGAAAGACTTGGATCCCGACTCGGTTTTATACTGCTCAGCGCGGGATGTGCGATAGGAATAGGAAACGTCTGGAAGTTCCCTTGGATGGTCGGTCAGTACGGCGGCGGAGCCTTCGTGCTCTTCTATGCTATCTTCCTTATAATTTTAGGCGTTCCCGTAATGACTATGGAATTTGCCCTTGGCCGAGCATCGCAGAAGAGCCCTATCGACCTTTATAAGCCTATAGAGCCGAAGGGTTCGAAATGGCACATCCACGGCAACGCAATGCTTGCGGGTCTTATTCTTCTTATGATGTTCTATACCTCTGTGGCGGGCTGGATGATAAAGTATTTTATTTCCACCGCTACGGGTCAGCTTTCGGGAATAAGCGATACTGCCGTTAATGAAAAGTTTACCGGAATGCTCGGAAACCCGATAGAAATGATGGTGTTCACATTCGTCATAATTATATTAGGCTTTCTCGTTTGTTCATTCAGTCTTCAAAAGGGTCTTGAGAGGGTCTCGAAAGTTTTGATGATCGCTCTGCTCGTTATAATGATAGGTCTTGCTGTTTACAGTATGTTCCTGCCCGGCGCGGGAAAAGGTCTTAAGTTCTATCTTGTTCCCGACCTATCAAAAATGGATACTCCCTCCGAGCTTATAAACGTTATTTCGGGCGCTATGCAGCAGGCCTTTTTCACCCTTTCTCTCGGAATAGGCTCTATGGCGATTTTCGGAAGCTACATCGGAAAGGAACGCTCCCTTATGGGAGAGTCGGTAAATATTGCGGTTCTTGATACCTTCGTTGCCGTAACCTCGGGACTTATAATCTTCCCCGCCTGCTTTGCCTTTGACGTACCCGTAAACAACGGTCCTGCCCTTATCTTTATGACTCTGCCGAGGGTGTTTAACAACATTCCTCAGCCCTTCGGTCAGATAGTCGGAAGCTTTTTCTTCCTCTTCCTTTTCTTTGCCGCATTCACTACCGTTATCGCGGTATTTCAGGCTATCGTTGCCTGCATTATGGATAAGTTCGGTCGGAGCAAGAAAAAGACCTGCCTTATCGGCTGTATCACTATGATGCTTTTATCGCTCCCTTGCATATTTGGCTTTAAATACGTTAATTTCGATTTCCTCGGAGAAAGCAAGACTGTCCTCGATATTGAAGACTTCCTCGTTTCTAATCTTCTTTTACCCATAGGTGCCATAATTATTGTTCTTTTCTGTACCGTTAAGCGCTACGGCTGGGGCTTCGATAACTTCCGTAATGAAGCGAATGCGGGAAAGGGCCTTAAAATCGCAAAATGGATGAGGCCCTATTTTGTGTACGTTCTTCCCGTAGTTGTTATCGCGGTATTTGCTCTGAGCCTGCTGAGTTTCTTTAAAATTATTTAAAACAGAGGTGTTTTATTATGTTTAAGATAGGACTTTCTTCCTGCAGTAAACCCCTTACCGAAGAGCTTTTTAAGGAATACGCCGAGGCAGGTATTGACTGTATCGAAATATCGGTCGGCCTCGACGCCGCCGACGAGCTCGACTGGCCGAGCCTATTCTCTTGGTCGCAAAAATACGGTGTGGAGCTTTGGTCGTTTCATCTGCCCTTTTCTCCCTTCTACCGAATGGATATTTCCTCTCCCGACGAAGAGCTTCGTCAAAGATCGGTTGATAAATGCGCCGATTATATAATGAAGGTCTCCGATTTTGGCGTTAAGGTCTTCGTAATTCACGCAAGCGGAGAGCCCATCGACGAGGAAAGACGTCCCGAGTATATGGCACAGGCTAAAAAGAGTCTTAAAACTCTGGCCGAGGTTGCCGACAAATGTATGGTGACTATCGCCGTAGAAGACCTGCCGAGAACCTGCCTAGGAAGAAACTCCTCCGATATGCTTGAGCTCGTCTCTGCCGACGACCGTCTTAAGATCTGCTTCGATACCAATCATCTTTTAGGAGAAGATATAAAAGGCTTTATCGAAAAGGTCGGTGACAAGCTTATAACGACCCATATCTCCGATTACGACTTTGCAAACGAGCGTCACTGGCTTGCCGGTGAGGGCGATATAAACTGGAGCGAGCTTTACGAGACACTCCTTAAAGTCGGTTATAAAGGCCCGTGGCTTTATGAACTGGGCTTCGGTGCTCCGAAATCGATCATGCGCGACCGCGACCTTACCTGCGCCGATTTTTCGAGTAACGCAAAAGAAATATTTGAAGGAAGACCTATAACCAATATTTCTAAACGCTATAATGAAATAGATTTTTGGGGCGAACCCGTAACTAAATAACTAAAACCTCCGATGTGACGCATCGGAGGTTTTTTTATATGCTTTTTCTGTAGGTGAGAGGGGAGACACCCATTACCTTTTTAAACTGCTTGCTGAAATGATATTCGTCGTAAAAGCCTAAATTATAAGAGACCTCTTTTATCTGCATTTCAGGGAAGCTTCTGAAACAGGATACTGCCTGCTCGCACTTAAACCTTAAAATATACTGATGAATCGTCATACCGAAGGAAGCTTTAAATTTTGTTTCGGCGGTCTTTACCGAAACCCCGACCTTTTCCGCAAGCTCTCTGTTAGAAAAGAATTTTTCAGGATTTTGGTGAATAATGCTTTTGATTTTTTCGCACAGAGCATTATCCTTGTTTTGATTTTCGTATTCATTGAACTCGCAAAGAAGCAGGTCGAAAAGGACGCTTGCCTTTTGCTCGTTCCCTTCAAGCTTTGCCTGAACGATATCTTTGAAGACCCGTTTAATGTTTTGGTTTTTGGACGCATCGATAAGAATATCAAGCCCGCTTTCCGAAAGCTCGTCGCCCTCCTCCTTGGAAAGGTGAAAATACATGGTTTTGGTGTCCTTAAGGCAGGGAGACGCTCCGAAATGCCGCTGTCCTCCGCAAAGAATCAGCAGACTGTCCTTTTTTAGCTCGTAGATATCGTTGTTTTGTCCGATTTTCCATTCTCCCTCAAGCATATATATAAGGTCGTGCTCTTCCATAATTCTTTCGGGGTGGATAAACGGTGTTGCATAATAGTTTATGTTGGCCTCGGTGACCCTTCTCCTGGGGTTTCGGTTAAGTTGAATATTCATAAACAGCCTCCAAATATTTGCTTTATTTTACATCTGATTTTCTTTTTTGTCAATTCCAAATTTCAGCTTGAAGTTTTAGAATAAAGTAAAAAGGAGGTGCGGTATGAGAATATTTCAGAAAGGCTTTAACTTTTCGCAGGACGGACCGGGAAACCGCCTTGTTTATCATCTGTCGGGATGCAATATGAGGTGCATCTGGTGCTCAAATCCCGAGGGAATGGACGGAAAGAGCGGTAGTGAGCACTCGGTAGAAGAACTTTTCTCTGTAGCCAAAAGCTGCAGACCGATGTTTTTCGGCGGCGGGGGCGTAACCTTTACCGGAGGCGAAGCGACCCTTCAGTCGGAAGAGCTTATAAAGCTTTTGAATCTCCTTAAAAACGAAGGAATAAATACCTGCATCGAAACTAACGGGACCTCTCCGAGACTATGTGAAATATCCGAGCTTGTCGACTATCTTATAATGGATTTCAAACATTTTGACGGTGATGCTTTAAAACGGTATACGGGTTTAGATAATGAAATTATAAAACGAAATTTTGAAGAACTTTTAAAAAAGCGTAATCAGCTTCATATTCGCATACCTCTTATAAACGGCATAAATACCGATGACCCCGAAGCCTTTGCAAAATATTTTTCCGCCCACGCTTCGGACGGTACGGTATTTGAATTTCTGCCATATCACGAGTACGGTAAGGATAAATGGAAGACTGAGTATAAGGTTAAGGACGGCTTTGTATCGGCCGAGACCCTTAAAAACTTTGAAGATACTTTTAAAATATACAACCTTAAACTTATAAAAACCTGACGGAGGATGCTATGAGAACAGTATATAAAAACGGGCAAATTACCGAAATGGCAAAGGCTCTTTATAGGGAAGAAAGGGAGATAAAGCGTCTCGACGGCTGGTTTATCGCAAAAGAGATCGAAATGCTATGTGACGAAAAGTATAAGAATATGCCCGCAGAGCTAAAAAAGGCACATCTCCTTTGCGAGGTCGTAAAGGCATTACCTCTTACCCTTAGTGACAATGCTATTTTTGTCGGAACACAGCGCGACGCCTTTGCCCGAAGCTACGCCCTGATTAACCCGTCTTTTACCGTAGAAGGCTTTTCGGGCTACTGCGACCCTATGGCAATTTATAACGACATCGAGCCCGACGAGACCTTTACGGCCGAGCGCATAAACAAGGTCAGAGAATTCACATCAAAGACCAAAATGGTCGAAATGCTGAACGATACCTATTTAAAGGCCGAAAACTATACCGGTGAGGTAGTATTTTTCGTCGAGCAGGTTACGGGTCACGTAATACCTGACTTTCGTTTTGCCCTTAAAAATGGTATAGATGCCCTTATTGCCGAAGCGAATTCCAAAAAGGGCGAATTTTTTGATGCCGCCGCGGTCTCCCTAGGATCCGTAAAAATACTTAACGACCGCTATTTAGAGCTTATCGCAGATAAAAAACAGACCTGCTCCTCAGAGCGCTGTGCTCAGCTCACCCTTTTAGAAATCGCCCTTAAAAATATCAGAGGCGGAAAGGCAAACAACCTCTACGAGGCGCTTCAGCTTTACATCCTTTTGTGGGAGGTTATGTGCCTTGAGCAGGCTCCGAACCCTTACGCATTCTCTGTAGGAAATGCCGACCGTATTTTCGAGCCTTATCGCGGAGACCTATCAAGAGCCGAAGCGGCCGAGCTTTTTAAGCATTTCCTCGTTTTCTATAACGTAGGCGACCGCAGCTGGGCCATATCTCAAAATGTTCTTATAAGCGGCCGCGATAACGACGGAAATGACCTTACGAACGAAATGTCCTATGCCATAATGGACGCCTATTTCGATATGATGATGCCTCAGCCTATTTTGTCGGTCAAGCTTCATAAAAATACCCCCGAAAAGCTTTATGAGGAGATGGGTAAATTCTTCTTTACCCCCGGTATGCTGACCCCGTCCCTCTTTAACGACGACTCTCTCTTTGAGATACTTAAGGCCAACGGAATTGACGAAGCTGATATCCCCGACTATAGCGTTGCAGGCTGTCAGGAGCCTCTTATTATGGGTAAGGATAACGGCAACACCACCAACAGCTGGTTGTCCCTCCCCAAGGTCTTGGAAATGGTGCTTCACGGCGGCGTTTCGGCAATAACCGGCGATAAGCTTATGGAAACAGAGGAATGTGATCTTAATAATATCCGAGCCGATTTCTATAAGACGTTAGGTAAGGTCTTAGACGAAATGACCTCAGCCGCAAACGGAGCGTCCGTAGCCCTTTCAGAGCATAAGGTGCCCTTCCTCAGCTGCTTTATGGGAGGACTTGAATACGGTGCTGATATGCGTGGTACCAAAACTCAGGGAACGAAGTATAACGGAAGCGGCTGCCTTGTTCACGGACTGACCGTTCTTGCCGATTCTTTTATCGCAATCGACCGCTTTATAGAAAAATACGGTGACGATAAAAAACTTCTTTGCGCCGCTTTAAAAGCAAATTTCGAAGGCTATGAGGAACTTCGATACTTTCTGCTTTCTGCCCCGAAATTCGGCAATAATATCGCAGAGGTCGATACGGAAGCGGCAGATATTGCTAACCGCGTATCAGATATGCTGAGAAGCCGCAAAAACTATCTCGGTAATCCTTTCCGTCCCGACTTTTCTTCTCCTTCAACTCATCTGACCTACGGCTACTGGGTAGGAGCAACACCCGACGGAAGACTTAGCCGCGATATGCTGGGCTACGGTGTTGACCCCCTCTACGGCGAGGCTTCGAACGGTCTTGGCTTCAGAATGCTCTCAAATATGAAGCTTCCCTTCGAGCAGTTTAACGGCGGTTACGCATCTCACCTCGGTATCGATCCGAAGTTCTTTACGAAGGAGTCCTTCGAAGAAAAGGGTGTTCAGTTTTATGAAAACGTAATCGAGCCTCTTTTCTTTAACGAGCATATAGATGGGATATCTCCCTTCTACCTTTACGTAAACGTTACCACCCCCGAAACTCTTCGCAAAGTTCTTGCAGATCCGCAAAAATACGCCCCTTCGGGAGTTTACATTCTACGCATTCACGGCACCTTCGTAAATTTTCTTGACTTATCCCCCGAAATACAACAAGATATAATCACAAGACTTGATCTTAAGTCCACATCTTTAGAGTGTTAGGAGAGTTTTTATGGAATTTAAACCCGTATTTTTTGAAAGAAACCGCGTTGGCAGAGTCTATACGGGAGGCAAGCTTTTTGCAGGTCTTTTCGGTGACGAGCCAAAAGATAGCTATAAGCCCGAGGAATGGATAGCCTCCAACGTTAAAGCCCTTAATAAAGGCTCTACCAACCCGAAGGAAGGTCTATCAAGACTAAAGGACAGCTCCCTTTATTTTGACGAGTTCTTAAATTCCGACCCCGAAGCCCTGCTCGGTAAAGGTAACACCTTCCGTATACTTGTTAAAGGCCTCGACAGCGCGATAAGGCTTCCTGCCCAGGCTCATCCCGATAAGCCTTTTTCAAGAAAGTATTTTAGTTCCGATTTTGGAAAGACCGAATGTTGGGTCATACTGAATACCCGCGAAAACGCAAAGATATACTTCGGCTTTAAGGACGGCGTAACGAAAGAGGATTTCGAAGCGGCCATCGATAAAAGTGAGACCGATAAGGATGCTATGGAAGCCCTTATGAAGGAGATAACCCCCAAGGTCGGCGAGGTGTACTTCGTTCCCGCAAAAACGGTACACGCAATCGGCGCAGGCTGTCTTATCTTAGAGGTTCAGGAGCCTACCGATTTCACCGTTCAGCCCGAACGCTGGTGCGGTGAATATAAGCTCTCTGACGAGGAGATGTATTTGACCCTCACCCGTGAGCAGGCTATCTCCTGCTTCGATTTCGTAAAGGCCCCCGACGCAAGACTTGAGCCTCGTATTTCGGTAAATGAAAAGGGTACTTTAAAAGAGACCCTCGTTGACGCTTATAATACCGACTGCTTCGTTATAAACCGAATTAAGTTATCAGACGGAGAAGCCGAGCTTAACGTAACGGGAAGCTACGCCGTTTATATCGTAACCGAAGGCGAAGGCCGACTTATCGGCGAAAACTATAATAAAGATATAAAAAAAGGAGACTATTTCTTTATGCCCGCCTGCCTTATGGGTGATTTTAAGGTGTCGGGAAATATGGAAATAATCGAAACTTATTGACGGAGAAAATATGCACGCAATAGGAATTGACATAGGAACCACCAGCATCTGCGGCGTCGTTATCGACACGGCTACGGGGGCGATAAAAGCCTCGAAAACGGTTGACAGCAACGCTTTTATTAA
This sequence comes from uncultured bacterium, assembly GCA_949293385.1. Taxonomy (GTDB): domain Bacteria; phylum Bacillota; class Clostridia; order Oscillospirales; family Acutalibacteraceae; genus SFWF01. The sequence continues at coordinate 9,563 of CASFDQ010000031.1, forward strand.
AACTGATAAGCCATATGAGAGAATACAGTCGGCAGAGAAGATAATTGCCCTCGCCAAAAGCATTTTAGACGAGCTTATAACCGACGAGACCGGTGTCATCGGCGTTACGGGTCAGATGCACGGAATCGTCTACCACGATAAATTCGGAAAGCCCGTCAGTCCTCTCTATACTTGGCAGGACGGCAGGGGAGACCTTCCCTATAAAAATACCACCTACGCAGGCTTTTTGGAAAGCCATACGGGCTACGGAAACGTAACCGATTTTTATAACCAAGAAAATGGTCTTGTTCCCGAAACGGCTGTAAGCTACTGTACCATTCACGATCTTTTCGTAATGGAGCTTTGCGGACTAAAAGACGCTAAAATGCATATAAGCGATGCCGCCTCCTTCGGCCTTTTCGACCTTGAAAGAGGCAAATTTTCGAACGGCTTTAATCCCATAATTGAAAAGGGCTTTGCCATAGCGGGGGAGTATAAAAGCATCCCCGTTTCGGTTGCTATCGGCGACAATCAGGCGAGCGTTTTCTCCTCCCTTTCTTCCGAGGAGGATATACTTTTAAACGTCGGAACGGGTAGTCAGATTTCGGTAATTTCAAACAAACCCATAAACGGAAAGGATATCGAGACCCGCCCGTTTTTCGACGGAAAATTTTTGATTGTCGGTGCCGCCCTTTGCGGAGGCCGTGCCTACGCCCTTTTAAAGAATTTTTACGAGAGCTTTTTAAAATATACCTCTGTAAGAGACGAGGATATCTACGCCATAATGGATAAAATGACCGAGTCTGCAACACAACCTCTGACCGTTGATACCCGTTTTTCGGGCACTCGTGCCGACGAGAGCATACGAGGAAGCGTGACCGAAATTTCCGACCTAAACTTTACCCCCGAAAACCTAACCAAGGGTCTGCTTATCGGTATGATAGACGAGCTTTACGGTATGTATGCCCAAATGAATACTGCTAAAAGCGGTCTTGTAGGGTCGGGTAACGGCATACGTAAAAACCGTCACCTCGTAAAAATCGCCGAAGAAAAATACGGCGCAAAAATGAAGATTCCTGCCCATACCGAGGAAGCAGCCTTTGGCGCCGCCCTTTACGGAATGGTAGCGTCGGGAATTTGCAAAACCGCCGACGAGGCAAGAAAACTGATAAAATTTTAAGGAGATTAAATATGGATTACACCAAAAGGCTTTCGCATCATTATCAGCCTAAATCAGGCTGGATAAACGATCCCAACGGTCTTGTATATTTTAAGGGCTATTATCACATTTTCTATCAGCACGCGCCACATTTTGAAACTCCTTGGCACGAGCCTATGTATTGGGGTCATGCCCGAACAAAGGATTTTTTAAGCTTTGAGGAGCTTCCTGTTGCCCTGACTCCCGATAAGCCTTATGACAAGGACGGATGCTGGTCGGGCACGGCAATAGTAAAGGATGATACTCTCTATCTTTTTTACGCTTCGGTTCGAAAAAATGACGATACTCCGGCATGGGATGATAACGGACGTATAGAATCGGTAAGCGTAGCTTTTTCAAAGGACGGAATAAATTTCGAAAAATATGAAGGCAACCCCATAATTAAAACCTACCCCGCCGACGGCGGAAACAATTTCAGAGACCCTGCCGTTATGGAAAAGGATGGAAAATACTATATAATTATGGCTTCGGGTCAGCCGGAAAACCGCGTGGGAAGACTGCTCGCATACGAAAGTGACGATTTATTCAATTGGAATTATATCGGCATTATGAAAGAATGGCAAAATGCCCGCTATGCCGAGTGCCCCTCCTTTATGAAATACGGTGACGAGTTTATGCTCTGCGCTTCCTACGTCAAGCCCGACGACCATCATCACTTTGCCGTTATGGTAGGGGAGTTTGACGGAAGATCCTTCACAGAAAAGCTTTCGGGAGAGGTGGATATGGGTCCCGACCAGTATGCGGGTCAGGCATTTACCGACGATAAAGGCAGAAACATACTCATCGCTTGGGTGCCGGGATGGTCATATCAGCGGGATAAGTGCATCAGTTGTATGTCTCTTCCCCGTGAGCTTACCGTTAAAGACGGCAAAGTTTACGGTTATCCCGTAAAAGAGGTTCAGCACCTCCTCACCGACTCTGACCCCGCCCTTATCCGCACCGAAAAAGGCTTTATGATCGAGCGAGAGGGAAGAACCCCCGTTATCTTCGAGGGAGAAATAAACGACCTTAAGATCCTCCGCGACGAATACATCATCGAAGTTTTCATAAATGGTGGAGAAAAAATATTTACTGCAGTACTATAAGCGAATAGTAAAATCAGAAACCTCTCGGCAACCAAAAGTTGTCGAGAGGTTTTTTACTGTCACTCATTTTTAATTCGTTTTCTGTAATTGGATAGAGTTTCGCCCGAATGATACTTGAAATACTTGCGCAAAAGCTCTGCGGAACCAAAATCAAGTCGGCTTGCGATGTCATCAACGCCAAGCGTAGCGTCTCCGCAAAGGGACATAATACGCTTGACACGGCATTCACCGATAAGATTATTTACCGACTTATCACTGCATTTTTTAACAACCCTGCAAAGATGCTCGTAGGTGCAGCCAAGCTCATCTGCGATTTCTTTTGCCGATATACTTTTATGTGAATTCTTTTCAATAAGCTCACAGAATCTTGCAAAGAGTATACTGCTTTTATCGCTTGCGGTATATCTTGAAAGTTGGTCAAGAAGCAGGATCAGGCAAGCCTCTAAATAACCGGGTAAGGGTTTTCTGAATAAAGAGGTCTCGTATATTCTGTTAAAGCTGTGTTTAATATCGGGTATATTTTCAAACAGACAGCCTTGCCTTTTTGAAAAGAGCGGCAGGGGATAGTCGTAGTCGAATTCAACTGTTATAAGGGAACAAATGCCATCGGGACTTATAGAATAACTGCGGTTTTTCGGAATGTAGATACAGTTTTCTCGCGCGACCTTATATTTGCTTGAAGCGATCTCTATAACGGCATTTCCGTCGGTAACACACACGAGAATATTACTGTGAAGCGAACCCGAAACAAGGCTTTTATCTATAGAAAGAAAAGCGCAGGAAAGAAATACTATTCTGAATGGTTCAATGCTTTCACTATAGTGTTGCGTACTGTCTTGCGTAAATATCATATCATATTTTTTCCTTTAGTCGGTATTTTTTTCTCTTGAAGTGAAACTTTGTGTTTAGTATAATGAAAACATAAAAGGCAGTAATTGTCAAATATTTTTTTCGGAGACGAACGAAATGGAATATAAGGTTCATGACAATTTCATATTTTTTCCTGTTAACAGAAATGTTTCAAGAAAGAAGCTTACCTTTAAGAGAAATGGAGAGTTCCTTTTCTCCTTAAACGTTGCTATCGATTATGTTACTCCCGATTTTACCGCAAAGATCGACCTTTCCCGTTTTAAGGGTGAAACGTTAGAGATTATCGTCACCCCCGAAATTCCTTTAAACTTTACTTCTTCCGATATAGATTTTCGCGAAGAATGTGAAGAGCCTTTCCGCCCAACCGTTCATTTTTCGCCTCGCTTCGGTTGGATGAACGACCCCAACGGGCTTATAAAATACGGCGACGAGTATCATATGTTTTTTCAGCATAATCCCACTGATACGGCTTGGACGAATATGCATTGGGGTCATGCCGTAAGTAAAGATCTGATACGCTGGGAAGAAAAGGAAGTTGCCGTATTTCCCGATAAGCTTGGTGTTGCGTTTTCAGGAAGTGCAATAACCGACAAGGATAATTTGCTTGGTCTTAAAGAGGGTGAGGATGATACCGTCCTGCTTTACTACACCTCGGTGGGCGCCCCCGCTTGTCAGAGCATTGCCTATTCTACCGACGAGCTTAAGTCCTTTAAAAAATATTCAGATAATCCGGTTATAGAGCATATAATCGGCTGTAATCGCGACCCGAAGGTTAACTTCTGCGAAGAGCTTGGCGAATATATCGTTGTTTTCTATCTAAACGACGATGTCTACGTACTGCAAAAATCAAAAAACCTAAAAGACTGGACCGAGTTTCAGAGAATATCCTTACCGGGCGATAACGAATGCCCCGATATCTTCCCCATAAACGACAAGAACGGAAAACGGAAATGGGTGCTCATCGGTGCTCACGATAAATATTTTGTCGGAGATTTTATAAAGGGAGAATTTGTCCCGACTCAGCCTGTTCAGTCGCTCCATTACGGGACCTCAGCCTATGCGGGACAAACCTTTCAAGACGTTGACGACGGAAGACGCATCCGCATCGACTGGTTGAGAGCTCCCGGAATTTGCGGTAAAAATTTCTGCTCTCAGATGTCCTTCCCCACAGAGCTCACTTTAGAGAAGGTAAATAACACCTACTATCTCGCTGCAAATCCCGTTTCGGAATTGTCAACCCTATACCGAAAGACCGACTGCTTTGAAAATCTTCTTTTGGAAAAGAATGTTCCCTTTAGCTTTGGTCTGGAAGATACTGCCTATTACGTAACCCTTTCGGGCAAGTTCGACTTTGACACAACTCTTAAATTTTCTTATTTCGGACGTGAATTCGATATTTCAATGTCGGGCAACGAGATAAAGTCCAAAAGCTTCAACGGTCCCGTTTCGGTGGACGAAAAAAGTCTTGATATAAAGCTGATAATCGACCGTACAAGCCTTGAGATATATTCTGATGCAGGAAAAATTTATTATGGTAACGTAAACGAGTCTACCGTCTGCGACCGAAATCTGCCTAATCTCAGCATTACCTCCGACAACGATTATACCCTTGATAAACTCGAAATAATTTCACTTAAGATATAAAAAGGAGTTGCTTATATGAACGTAACAAAACTTAAAAAAACTCTTGCGCTAACTTTGGCAACACTTCTGGTATTTTCCTCGTTAGCAATCGGCGGAATAACAGGTATTGCATCAGATAGCGCAACAATAAGTCTTGACGGCTGGTCGGGAACCGAAGGAGCTTATTCCATAAGCGGAACCACAATTACGGTTAACGACAACAATCGAAACAACTTTGTCGTTTCAGATACGTCGGTTAAGAACTTCGTTTTTGAAGCCGACGTTACATCAAACGATACCGTCCACGACAACAATGCCTGCTTTGGTTTGGCATTTGGACTTGGTGCGCAGGATATCGCCGACCGCGCTCAAACAGGTTGGCCTCATGACTTTACACAGATTCAGATAAAACTCGACGATGCCGAAACGCCTTCTATTCGTATGTTTAAGGATGGAACTGGAAGCTTTTCCGAGTTCAGAACTCTTGAGGAATATAAGGAAACTAACCGTTTCAGTCTCGAGGTCATCGACAAGAAAATCACCGCAAAGATAAACGGTGTTACCTATTTTACCGATTATCTCCACTCTTACTATACAGGTGGTTACGTTGGCGTTACTACATATAATGCCGCGGCAACCTTCTTAAATATTAAGTTTATAAATCTTGATGAGGTGGCTATTAACGGTCAGACCGGTTGGACCGAAAACACCAGTCTCGGTGGTTATTCCGCAGATGATACGGCGGGGACAATAACATTAAACTATTTGGACAACAAAAACACATTCCTTTCCACCTCAACGCTAACTTTGCCTCAAAACTACACTATTGAGGCGGATATGACCTTCGATAAATTTGATGACATCACTGACTGCGGCTTTATGTTGTATGTTAATAACAACAAAATGCAGTCAAGCATTTGGAGTAGCGGGCATCTTGGTGTGTCGATTCAGGATGACGGAACCCTGCGCATCTTCAATCTTGGTGTTGATAGCTTTTTCCCGATTGAAACCTACAATAAGGGAACGGGACAAACCAATAATTTAAAGGTTCAGGTAATAGGCTCTAATCTTAAGGTTTGGGTAAATGATATATTCACTGCCGAAATGGATATTGCCGCACTTGCAACCCGCACCGACAGAAATTTCGGTTTCTTGGCATACGACGGTGCAATCACTTATAGCAACATTAAATATATTCCCGAAAACTACACAACCTTAACAGGTTATTACGGCGCAAGCGGTAAATATACCTTAAGCGAAGCCGAAAGCAAGGTAATGCTTACCAAAAACAGTGGAAATAACTTCCTCGTTTCTTCAAATTTCCTTTCTTCCTTCGATATGCAGGCAGACGTTAAGATTAACAACGGATATCATAATGGCGGCTTCCTTTTTGGAGCGCAAACCAACGACTGCACAAAGCTTGGTCAAAATTGGATGGGAGTTCATTTGGGAAACAATAAAATACGTATCTTCCATGAGGCCAATCGTACCGAAACCGGTCTTGACACTACTGTATCGGGTCTTTCTCACGGTACGTCGGCTCACGTTCGGTTGCTGGTCGAAGGTAAGCGAATGAGAGTATATGTTAATGGGATTCTACAAATCGACGAAACCTATGCGGCATATAACGGCGGATATGTAGGCTTCTGCGATTATACAAACACAACAACCTTTACAAATATTACCATTAATTCACTTGAGTCCGAGGAGGTTGACAATACTGTGCCCGAGCTTAAATCCCTTAAGGTAAACGGAGCGGAAGTAAATCAACCCTTCGATCCTGAAGTGTTTAACTATCTCGCTAAGGCAGACTTTTCCGATTCTTCTGTTGAAATCATAACTACCGTAGGCGAAGAAAACGATGTTTATATAAACAACAAGGCCGCAGCAAATGGTACGGCTTCTGTTTCGGTTGCTGTGGGATATACCAAAATCTCGATTCTTGTTCTTAACAAGAGCGGAAGCAAGCAACTTGAATACACCCTCATCGTCCGCCGTGCTGCAGACCCGGATACCATTTACACCGAGGCCGACAGAGCTCAGCTTCATTTCTCGCCGCAGGTAAACTACATGAATGACCCCAACGGTCTTGTTTATAACGCATACCGTGACGAATACCACCTCTATTATCAGCACCACCCTTACTCTAATGCCTATGGTGACAAGTCTTGGGGACACGCAGTTTCAAAGGATCTTGTGAACTGGGAAGAACATCCCGTTTCCATTTTCAATGACGAAAAGGGCGCAAAATGGTCTGGCTGTGCGGTAATAGATAAGAATAACACTTCAGGTCTCTTCGATGATTCAACTCATCCCGATGACCGTATGGTATTCGCAATCTCCAACTGGCTGTCCGAAGGCGGAAGCAGACTTCAGATCGCATACTCCACCGACGGAGGAGAAACGGTTAAATACTATAACGACGGCGCATTCGTGCTCGCTGCACAGGATCCTAAGATCATCTGGCACGAAGAAAGTCAGAAGTGGTTAATGCTCCCCACAAACGGAAACATCTATTATTCAAGCGACCTTATAAACTGGACTTCAGGCGGCCGCACCTATCAGAAAAACGGCACAGCCTTCCCCGGATGGGAATGTCAGGATTTATATCCCTTAGAGGTTGACGGCGACTCCGATAACGTAAAGTGGGTATTGAATGCTGCGGGCTCTTGGTATGCCGTTGGCAGACTTGAATGGTCGGAGGGCAAGTATAACTTCTTTGCAGAGACCGATGTTCAGCTCTATAACGGCGAATCCAATCAGGAAAAGGATAAAACTCTCGCTAACGGATATTTCTTTGAACAAACGGGAGATAAGTCTCTCTATGCTACCCAGTCTTTCTTTAATGATAAACTCGGCAGAAGAATATCCGTAAGTTGGCTTCAGAATACTCAAACCGTCACCACATCCTGGAACGGTTTTCAGACTCTCGCCTACGAGCAGACCCTTAAAGCTACCGCAGACGGCGGCTATAAGCTTTACAGCTATCCTGTTGAGGAGTTCAGCGGAAACCGTCTCAACCCCGTATACCACGCTGAAAATCTGACGGTAGGGGAGAATACCGAAAATATTCTCGGTGATACCAATGCTCTTATTTACGACGTTGAAGCAGAGGTTACCCTCGGCTCAAATACAACCGAGGTCGGATTCACCCTCCGCGATAACGGAACCAATTTCCTTAAAGTTTATTACGACGTAGCCGAAGGAAAGCTTGTTGTTGATAAAACAAAGAGCGGAAGCAAATATGTCGGTCAGTTCGGAAATCCCTCAATGCCCATGTCTATACTTGACGGAAATAAAATCAAATTCCGTATAGTTGTCGATAATGCGGTTCTCGAGGTCTTTGGAAACGACGGCGAAGCACCTATTGTCTCGATGGCTAACCCTCTGCAAAACGGTGGAATGAGCTTCTACGTAAAAGGCTCTGACGTTACCGTAAACGATCTTACAGTTTACACAATGCAGTCAATTTGGTTTGATAAACCTGCCGACGGCGACCTTAACGGCGACGGAAATGTCGATATCTGCGACGTTGTGAAGCAAAATCTTTACGAAAAGGATAGGAACGTAGAGGTTAAAAATTCCTGTGACTATAATAAAGACAAAAAGATTGACGGTAAGGATGCCGCCAATCTCAGAAACCTTATTATAGGTGCTATTACAAATCTTTTATTCTAAACG
>CASFDQ010000032.1 GCA_949293385.1 uncultured bacterium
CACCCCGCCGAGATCCCGCCTACGGCTATGCAAGCGACAATGGGTCATCCTGAGCGTAAGTCGAACGCGTAGCGCGGCACCGTAGGTGACGGGATCTCATTGTCGCAAAATTTCGACAAGCTCAGGATGACCCGTCGGGGGACGGCCGACGGATACCGAAAATAATTTAGGGACGAGGGCAAGCGGCCGAAGGCCGCAGTGGACAGTGAACAGTGGTCAGTGGTCAGACGGATACCGAAGGCGTTTAACCGTTCAGCACTGCGTTAAGCTTTTTCATTTGCTCGGGGGTGGGGGTCGGGAGGTGCTCAAAGGGGAAAAGGAGGCCTAAATTATCGTATTTCGCTTTACATATTTTTTTAAAGGGAAGCAGCTCTGCCTTATCGATGCAGGGGTGCTTTTTTATTATATCCTTTAAAAAAGCTATGTTTTCCTCGGTATCGTTAAGGGTCGGAATTATTACCTGACGGAGGGTGGTCGGGATATTTCGCTCATTCAGGTACGAAAGGAAGCTAAGGGGAGCGTCGATAGAGCATCCGACGTATTTCTTATAAAGCTCGTCGGTAGGATATTTAATATCGAGAAGGACCCTATCGGTAAGGCTGAGAAGCTCTTTCACCCTATCGTTTAAAAGGCTTCCCGAGGTATCGAGGCAGGTATTTATCCCCCGTTTTTTACACTCTTTAAATATTTCGACCGAAAACTCGGCCTGAACTATAGGCTCTCCGCCCGACAGAGTTATACCGCCGTCTTTTCCGAAATAGTCCTTATATCTAGCGGCCCTTTCGGCAATCTCCTCGGCCGAATATTCCTCCGCCGCATAAAGTGCTCTGGTCTCGGGGTTATGACAGCAGCCGCAGTTTAGATTACAGCCCTGAAGAAACACCACAAAGCGGACACCCGGTCCGTCTAAGGTCCCCATGGACTGAAAGGAACTGACGTAGCCCTTCATCACATTGCCTCGTGGAAGGTACGGGAGATTACCTCTTTCTGCTGTTCCTTTGAAAGCTTATGGAAGTTTACGGCGTAGCCCGAAACGCGGATGGTAAGGTTGGGGTAGGCTGAGGGGTCCTCGTAGGCCTTTATAAGGGTCTCGCGATTAAGGACGTTTACGTTGATATGATGTGCCATCTTTCCGAAATAGCCGTCGAGGATATTTACGAGGTTGTCTACACGCTCGCCTTCGGTTCTGCCTAAAGCATCGGGAGTTATGGAGAAGGTATTCGAGATACCGTCGCGGCAGTCGTCGTAGGAGATCTTGGCAACCGAGTTAAGGGAGGCAAGGGCTCCGTTTTCCTCGCGGTTATGCATAGGATTGGCGCCGGGGGCAAAGGCGGCTCCCTTGGGACGGCCGTCGGGGGTAGCTCCCGTATGCTTTCCGTAGGAAACGTTGGAGGTTATGGTTAAAACCGAAAGGGTATGCTCAGCGTTTCGGTAGGTCGGGGTCTTTCTAAGCTCGGTTATTACCTTATGAGTCATATCACGGGCGATAAGGTCTACCCTGTCGTCGTCGTTTCCGTATTTCGGGAAGTTTCCAACCGTTTCGAAGTCGACAATATAGCCTTCCTCGTTTACTACGGGCTTAACCGAAGCGTATTTGATTGCGCTCAGTGAGTCGGTTATAACCGACATTCCCGCAACACCGAAGGCCATAAAGCGATGAACGTCGGTGTCGTGAAGGGCCATCTGTATCTTCTCGTAGGCATACTTATCGTGCATAAAATGAATTACGTTCATAGTGTTTACATAGAGACGGCAAAGCCACTCGAGGTAAACGTCGAAGCGCTTCATAACCTCGTCGTAGTCGAGCTTATCGGTCTTCATAACCTCCATCTGAGGTCCGATCTTAATATTGCTTTCGGCATCGTAGCCGCCGTTGAGGGCAAGCAGGAGAAGCTTTGCGAGGTTTGCTCGGGCGCCGAAGAACTGCATCTGCTTTCCGACCTTCATAGCCGAAACGCAGCAGGCAATAGCGTAGTCGTCGCCGTAGATAGGACGCATAAGATCGTCGTTTTCATACTGAATAGAGTCGGTATCTACCGAGACCTTGGCACAGTATTTTTTAAACTCCTCGGGAAGCTCCTTCGACCAGAGGACGGTAAGATTAGGCTCGGGAGAGGAGCCTAAGGTATAAAGGGTATTTAAGATTCTGAAGCTGCTCCTGGTAACGAGGGTTCTTCCGTCCTCGCCCATACCGCCGACCGCCTCGGTTATCCACATAGGATCGCCGCCGAAAAGCTCGTTATATTCGGGGGTACGGAGATGACGGGCCATCCGAAGCTTCATAACGAAATCGTCGATAAGCTCCTGCGCCGTCTCCTCGGTAAGGACTCCCTTTTCAATATCTCTTTCTATATAAATATCGAAGAAGGTCGAAACGCGGCCAAGGCTCATTGCGGCGCCGTTTTGCTCCTTGATTGCGGCAAGGTAGGCAAAATAGGTCCACTGAATAGCCTCCTTGGTATCCTTTGCGGGCTCGCTTATATCGAAGCCGTACATTGCGGCCATTTCCTTTAAAAGGCCTAGGAAGTTTATCTGCTTATAAAGCTCCTCGCTGAGGCGCACCTGCTCAAGCTGCATAGCGCCCGTGGCAAGGCTTGCCTTATCCTTTTTCTTTTCTTCGATAAGGCGGTCTACACCGTAGAGGGCTACGCGGCGGTAGTCGCCGATTATGCGGCCGCGGCCGTAGGCATCGGGCAGACCGGTTATAATATGAGAGCGCCTTGCAAGGCGCATTTCGTCGGTATATGCGCGGAAAACGCCGTCGTTATGAGTGGTACGGTAGCGAAACTCGTCCTCAACGGTTTCGGAAAGCTTATAGCCGTAGGCCTCGCAGGCGTTTCTCGCCATTCTTATTCCGCCGAAGGGGTTTACGCCTCTTTTAAGGGGGCGGTTTGTCTGAAGTCCGACGATAAGCTCCTTATCCTTATCAAGATATCCGGGGGCATAGTTTGTCAGAGAGGAGACCGTAACCGTATCGATATCTAAGACTCCGCCGAACTGACGCTCGAGAGCGAAGATAGATTCAAGCTTTTTCATAAGCTCGTCGGTTCTTTCGGTAGAGCCTGCAAGGAAGGAGGCATCTCCTTTATATTCCTTATAATTCTTTTGAATAAAATCGCGCACGTTTATCTCGTTACACCACGCGCCGGTGTTAAATCCGTTCCAGTTTAAATGTTCCATAGTATCAACCTCCGATTTAAGGTACTAAAGTATATAAACAAAAAGAGCAATCAGCTTTTAACTGATTGCCCAGACGGTCGGCCACAAAGTTTTACACTCCCTTGCGGTTAGCGCCCGCAACAATCCGTCAGTTATGTAAAACATATATTTTGTATATACATTATATAAAGTTTTTTCCCATTTGTCAAGTTATAAAAGATATTGTCTTACAGCTTCACAGATAAATACCGAAAGGCAGGAGCAGGCCGCAACCACGGGAAGACTTTTTCCGAAAAAGGCTACCGCGGAGGCTACAACAAAGCCGACAGAGGCCGAAATAATACTGCCCGTTTCGTAGAATACGGCAGGCACTATCATAGCCGAAAGAACGGCGTAGGGTACGTAGTATAAAAAGGAGAAAACAAAACGGTTCTTCATCTTTCTTTTAAAAAGCTGAAGAGGGATAAGACGGATAAGGTAGGTCGTTCCCGCCATAACGGCAAGGTAGAGCCAGAAGGTAGGACTAACGGTCATTTTCCCTTACCTCCTTATCTTCATTTACGGGGAAAAGAAGGGCGAATACCGCACTTGCCACTACGGCGCAGATGATTATAACGAAGCCTGCGTACTCCTTGGCGAAATCGGCAAGTATCGGCAGATATTTAAAGCCGCAGCTAAGAGCCACCGCAAAAAGAGCGCAGAGGGCGGTCGGAAGATGGGTCTTAGCCTTGGGGATAACGACGGCGATAAGCATCGCGTAGATAGCAACCCCGAGAGAGCCGGTAATTATTTCGGGAAGAGCCGAGCCTGCTACTGCGCCGATCACCGTTCCCGAGCTCCAGCCGAGCCAAGGGAAAAGCATAAGTCCGTAAAAGAATTTTTTACCTATTCCTCCCTCTTCACCTATCGATACGGCAAATATCTCGTCGGTATTACCGAAGGCTATAAGAAAACGGGAGAGAAAACCTGCGCCGTGAAGCTTCTGAGAAAGGGAGACCGACATAAGGGCGTAGCGGGAGTTTATTACGAGCTGAGTCATAGCAAGCTCCACAAAGCTACCCCCTGCGGCAATTATGGGAGTTCCTGCGACCTGCCCCGCGGAGGTCAGATTCGTCATAGATATAAGCAGGGCTTCCAGAGGAGAAAGTCCGCTTTTTACGGCCATTATTCCAAAAGCAAAGGATACCGCAAGATAACCTATTCCTATCGGTATTCCCGCGATAAGGCCCTTTAAAAAGCTATTATTTACCTTCATTTTATCACCGATTTAAAAGTATATTACTTTATCCTTACAAAGTCAAGTGGATAACGCAAAAGAGAATGTGATTTTCCACATTCTCTTTTTGTTATTTTATGTATTTACTGAGAGTAAAGTCGGCAAGGCGGATATGCCTTCGGGACACGGTATAGGACATCGAAAGCTCGCCTTTGGAGTTATAATCGATAAAGGGATAGAAGCAGGAGCCCTTCATATCGGCGGCAAAGACTATCTCGGTTTTTGAAAGGTCGTCGGTATCTATTTTTAAAAGGCCGATATGCTCTCGGTTTATTGGAGCATGGAAGAGGTAGAGATTACCGTCGTAGACGATAAAATCCGAACGGGACTGACAGTCCTCGACCAGCACGGGGGTCTCCCACTTACCCGTTTTAAGATCGTAATAGGTCAAAAATCCGTAGATGCTTCCGTCTTTAAGCGTTCCGTCCTCGTTAAAATGCGGGTAGTGCTGACGGACGAAGTAATAGACCTTATCATTAAGCAGGTAGACGGCATTTTCCCACTTGGACTGATTTATAAAATCGGGCTGAGAAACGTATTCCCAGGTAATAAGGTCCTTCGATTTTATGATACAGTTGAAGTCGCCGCTGTAGGCACCCGAATAGTACCATTTTTCGCCGTTTTCCATTCTATAGGAAAGCTTCTGCATAACGCCTATATCGGCATAGGTTTTTTTCATACCGATTCCGTTTGCGGCAAGAGCCTTCTCTATTCCCGACGCAGAAAAATCGTTTACTGTGTCGCCAACCTTAAAGCGGTTAACGTAGGTCTCGCTGAGTTCACCTGTTTCCATATTGAAGATTCGGTAGAAACGGTAGTATTTATCGTTGGCCGAGGCGGTCCAGAGCACGAAGAGGGTATCTTCATCCCATCTCATAAGAATGGTATCGTAGACGCGGTCGATAATATTTCCACTCACCTTATCCCCTACCTTCTGAATATCAAGGTAGGTCATCTTCGAGGTATCATTTTCGGGGCAGTAGGCAAGTCGGGCTACCTGAAAATTAGGGTCCTCGGCACCCGTATCGGTATTGGCGTAGTAGGACATATAGATATTGCCTTTAGCGTAGACGAAGGTCGAAACGTGGCACATCTGATCGCCCGATTTTTCAAAATCGGCCACCATACTGCTCCTTATTTCTTCGGAAAATTTATCGCCCACCGCCAAGGCTTCGGGGCAGTCCTTAGGGGCGAGAACGGCCGAATATTCTTCGATAACTCCCGCTTCGATATTTATGAGGGCCTTATCGGTTTGATTATCCTCTGTAAAATAGTTTCTTTTCATATTTTTCATCCTTTACGAAGGGGCATTTTGTTTTATTATAGCCGTCAATTCTTCATATTTCAAGTAAAAGCCGAGGAAAACCTCGGCTTTTACCAAAGCATTAGTCTAAATAATCGCTGAGGGTGATGGAGACAAGGCGGATCTGCTGACGGCTATACGTATAGGAGATGCAAAGCTCACCGTCTGAATTAAACTGCCAGAAGGGATAGAAGCAGGAATGCTTCATCTGCGCCTGAAGAACTACCTCGGTCTTGGAGAGATCGTTAGTGTCTATCTTTAAAATTCCGAGGTGCTGACGGTCGCTTCCGCCTGCTTCGGGAGTGGGGGCGTAGATAAGATAGAGGTTGCCCTTATACATAATGAAGTCGGAGCGGGACTGACAGTCCTCCACGAGAATGGGGGTCTCCCATTCACCCGTAATAAGGTCGTAGGCGGTCAGTATTCCGTAGTAGGAGCCCTGCTCATCGCGGTTGGTGGTAGCGGTGGTAGCGGTTCCGTTGGAGGCTACACCGAGGGGATCCCACTGACGAACGTAGTAGTAGACCTTGTCGCCGACGACGTAGACGGCATTTTCCCAGCGGGTACAGTTATCAAAGCCCGTACCGTTTGCGCCCTCGTTAGGCTGTGCAACGTATTCCCAGGTAATAAGGTCCTTGGACTTGATTATGCAGGTAAAGTCACAGCAATATGCGCCTGTGTAGTAGTAGGTCTCACCGTTCTCTACGCGGGTAGAGAGCTTCTGCATAATTCCGATATCCGAAGCAAAGGTCTTATAGCCGTGACCCTCGTTATTAAGGGCTTTCTTCATACCCTCGCGGGAGAAATCGTTGGTCGTATCTCCTACCTTGAAGCGGTTTACGCCGATGGGGCCAAGCTCCTCGGTCTTCATATTGAAGACCTGATAGAGACGGTAATATTCGCCGTTTACCGCGGCGGTCCAGAGGATGTAGAGATTGTCGGGCTCGTCTTCCTTAGGCATAAGGATAGTATCGTAGACGCCGGTTATCTTCTTTCCGTAAAGCTCGTCACCGACCTGCATAATGTCGATAATAACCTTCTTTGAAAGGTCGTTTTCGGGAGCGTAGGCAAGACGGGCTACCTGGAAGGCAGGATTCTCAGAGGCCGAAACGGTATTTGCGTAGTAGGAGGCGTAAACGTTTCCGTGAGAATAGTAGAAGGTCGAAACGTGGCACATCTTATCGATGCCCGTCTTTTCGAAGGTACCGATCTGATTAGCAAGAACCTCTGCGGCAAAGGCGTCGCCCTTTTCGCGGTATGCGTCGTAGTCCTGAGCGATGACCTGATAGTTTGCGGGGTCGGTCTTGACTCTCGAATAAACTACCGCGCCGCTTGTAGAACCGACGTCGGCCGAGAATATCTCGGGATAAACGGGGTCGCTGCCTTCGTTTGAGGTATCGGCAAGGCCCAAGCTTGCGGCAACGAGGGTAGTAATATCGTTATTTTCGGCACGAAGCTTACCTATAGCGTCAAGCTCGGGGCCGCAGCCGATAAGGGTCTTACGGATATTTACGACCTCCTCTTCGGAATAGGCACCGTCGGCATTATAGTCGCCGGGGATAGCCTTGAAGCAGAACTTTTCACCGGTCATACCGTTCTTAAGGAAGGGTACGGCGCTGTCGACGATCACCGAATATACGCCGCCGATGGTAAGCTCGCCGTTCTTACCGCCGATATGGTTGAAGCCGAGCTCGAATTTGGTTATGTTGTAGGGCTTAGACATATCGATTCCGCTTAAATTGCCGTTTTCGTCGTAAACTGAAATATCGCTATAGTTCTTGAAATCTTTAATATTAAAGCGTATAAAGCCCTTAAAGCCCGAGGGAATATCCGAAAGGTCTCCGTCGGCGCCTGCGCGGGCATTTACCCAGATTCCGTCGGTAACGGAGGCGTAGGAGTATGCGCTGTTGGAGAACATAAGGGTCTTGGAAACGCCCGCCTGATAAAGGACGGTATCAAGAAGCTTAAGAGGAGCGTTTACGGTGCTTTCTTCAAACTCGGGAAGCTCTACGTAGAACATAAAGCTATCGACACCCGGCTGAAGGGTTATAGAGGTATCGGAGTTTGAATAGGTAGTCATATAGCCCTTGGTGGTTTCCTTGTTACCCGAAACGGTAGTAATAGAAACGGGGCCGTCTGCCCAGAAGGCAGAGGTCTCCTTCTCGGTAAGCTTAACCGCAGGAGAAGCGGAGGTTCCGCTGTAGCGGGTCGCGAAGGCATAGCTTTCGGAGTAAACGCCGTAGGGGTTTACTCCCATAGCAGAGGAGGAAGAAGCTATATCGTAGTAGGAATAGTTATAGGTGCCCGTACTGCTGTTTATAGTGTTCTTGACCTGCCATACGGTACTGTTGCCGCGCTCTGCGGGAACGTAGACTATTCCGCCGAGGACAAGGTCGCCGCACTTTCCGCCGAGGATGCCGGGCTCAAGCTCGATACAGCTTAACTGATAAGAATCGGCAGCGAAATCGACAGAACCGCTGAGGGTATCGAAATCGATTCTGATATAACCCTTATAGCCGGAAGGAAGACCCGTAAAGGCACCGTCCGAGGAGAAGGTTCCCGTTTTCCACTCGCCGTCGTCGGTATAGGCAAAGGTGGAGCTGCCGTCGGTATTTGCTCTCATCCATACCCAGTCGGTTCCGTTTACCTTGAGGCAGATACCTCTGTTTCCGAGAGCGAGGGCATATTCCTTGCCTGCGGCGGCAAAATCGGGAAGCTCGACGTAAATCATTACCGAATTTGCAGGGGTTGAGCAAAGTAGGTTATCGAGAACGACGGCCTGACTGTCGTTTTCGACCAAATCATCGGCAGAGAAGTGATATTCTCCCTTCCAGCCGCTGACGTTTGCAGCGCCGACCTGAAGGGTGTTCTTGTCGCGGCTCAGGGAAATACCGAGTGCCTCAACGTCGTAAAGGGGGGTTCCGTCCCAGTTTTTGGTGACGGTGGTAAAGGAAGCACTGTCGAAGGCCTTGGTTGCCGAGAAGGAAAGGGCGTCCTTGACCGAGCTCGGGGTCATAGCGGTACCGTTTCCTGCCCACTTAACGTAGATAGCCCTATGGTTTCCTACGAGGTCACCGTTTTCGGCCTTTTCGGTAAAGGCGGCATTGGTATAGAAGCCGTCGAATACATAGCCCTTACGCTCGGGGATCATAAGGTCGGCGAAGGTTGTGGTTTTGGTGATTTCGAGAAGGGTTACGTCTCCGTCGTAGTTATAGGCAGGAATCTTTCCGCTTATATTCTTAGAAACGGTAATATCGTCGATAAGAACCGAGGCAAAGCCCGAGGTCTTAGAGGTGTCGGCGTTCTTTCCGTTGGCCTCTAAGAGAATGAGGGGATAAATGTCGTAGCCGTTTATCTGGGCACTACCCGTCCAGTTAGCGTAGGCGGTATGCCACTCTCCGTCGGTATTAACGGGGCTTGCGGGAATGAAGGTAGCGGTAGAGTTTGCGATGGTAGCCTTGGGGCCGAGGTCGGTTCCGCCAAGGTCGGAGGAGGCCCAGGAGGGGTTCTTGTAAGCCGCACGGTTACAGGGAGCAAGATAGAAATTCAGAGCCTTTCCGTCGGTATTTTCAACCTTATACTTAAAGCTTATCACGTAATCGGTTCCAACCTCACCCATAAAGCGGTTGCCCGTAGCGGGGGCGAGTATCTTCATAGCGTTATTTGCGCCGTAGTTTTCGTTGGAGTTATCGCTGTCCCAGGTGAAGCGGATGACCGAGTTTTCGCCGTCGGTGGTCCAGGAGGCGTTATTACCTCTTCCCGAAGCGCCCGTCCAGTTGTTGGCGCCGCCGTCGTTATAAAATACGCCGTGGTCGTTCTCATTAAGTTTTACCTCAAATCCGGTAGAAGAAGCGGTATCCTTAACCTCTTTAACGGTAATATTGTCGACAAGCGCAGAGGCGTATGCACCGGTAGTGGGAGCATCCGTCACCTTTGCTTTATCATTGCCCTGAAGAAGAATTACGGGATAATTCTCGATGCTGTTGGCACCAACCGTGCCGTCGGCGGTAAAGGTAAAGGTTACTGTAGCCCACTCGGTGGTAGCGGAGGTAAATTTATCGCTGACAGTAACGTAGGAGGGCTCGGGTGAGGCTCCCGTCTGCATAGCCTTGGGGCCCATATCGGTAAAATGGAAATTCGTCCTTCCGCACTTGGAAGTATAGAACTGCAGACCTATGTCATCGGTATTTTCAATAAGATAGTCGAAGGATATCGTATAGGTCTTGCCCGATTCTCCTACGAATTTTGAAGCAGTAAGGGGGTTGTAGATATTGATGGCGGTAGCGGCGTTATAGTTTTCGTTACTGTTGCCGTCACACCAGGTAAAACGCATAGCCTTGCTTCCGTCAGAGAGGGTTGCAAGCTCGGCTTTACTGCCGCGGTTGTTGCCGCCTGCGGTCCAGTTGGTATTTCCGCTATAGTATGAGGAAAGATCGGTCTCGAAATCAACTACAAAGTCGTTTGTTTCGGTAACGCAGATGTCGTCGACGAGAACTGCGGCATAGTCGGTAAGATCCGTTATCTTGGTCTTATTGTTTGCCATAACGCCGATGATGGGGAAATTGGTTCCGTCGGCAGTCCACGTACCCGAAACGGTTACCCATCCGTCGGTGGGAGCGGTGAAGACATCTCCTACCTTCTTTGCGCTGATTTGGGCAGAAAGCACCTTCATCGCATTGACGTGGGTGAAGTTACAGTCGGTGGAAGAAAAGGCCGGCTGGTAGCTTCCGCTCGGAACGATCTCGGTGGTTGAGCTGCTAACGTTTACAGCGGCGGTTTCGAAGGTTCTTCCGCAGTTTGCAAGGTAGAACTGAAGGGGGATATTATCAGACTTTTTAACCTTGACCTTAAAGGAGATCTCATAGGTCTTACCCTGCTCGCCCTTGAAGGTCTGCTTGGAAGTCGTATCGTAGATGTTCATAGCAACGTTAGCGTTGTAGTTTTCGTTGCTGTTACCGTTGTCCCAGGAGAGCAGAGCGGCAGTATTTCCGTCGGCTTCGACTACAAATTCACTGTAAGAGCCGCGGTTGTTGCCTGTTCCGACCCAGTTTTCGGAGCTACCGTAATAAGATAAGGTATTCAGATAAGAATGAACCTCATTATAAAGATATTCGCTCTCGAAATCGAGATAGGTAAGGGCGTCGGAGGGCACGCTCTTTTCCCAGGTGAGGGTATAGCCTCCGCGAATCACCGAGGTGGTGGAGATCCACTCGGCGATATAGGGGGTGATAAGGTCGTAGCCTGCGGCGTTTAAGTGAATATTATCGTTTCCGCCGGGGAAGTTTTCGGAGGTGTTGACCTTTAGGATATCATAGCTAAATGACTTTCCGTCGGCGGTCTTGCCGTCGAAAAGGTCGAGATAGGAAACGCCCCACTTATCGCAAGCGGCCTTTGCCATATCCCAGTATTCTCTCATAGATTCTTCCTCGGCAGTATAGCCGCCGTAGGTGGAAAGGGGGGTAGCATAGGTGATGATAAAGCCAACCTTAGCGCTCGGGAAATATTCCTTAGCGTAGTAGAAAAGGTTTTCGAGAGCTCCTGCGAAGGTAGCGGTATCAAACTCGGCTAGGTCATAGTAGTCGGTAAGCTTGCCAACCTTTGCGGCGGTCTCCTTGGTAGGATCTGCATTGGTTCCCATCGCGTCGTTAAAGCCGCCCTGAAGGATGACGTAGTCGAACTCGCCGTCCTTGTTAGCGTGAAGCTGATTTACGATGGCAGGTCTGTCTTCTGCCTCACGGATGGTGGAGAGGGGGGCACCTGCAGAAGCTGCAAGGGTCGACTCGGCGCCGTAAAGCTCGGCGATTCGGGCGGACCAGCCTCCTTCGTTAGTATAGTTTCCGCCATAGGCTTCGTCTCTCCAGCCTGCGCCGATACTGTCGCCTGCGAAGAGGATCTTTTTGTCCTCTAAGGGGTGCTTATCACTATCGGCCGCAAATACGGGGATCATACTGACCGCAAGAACGACGATAAGCAGGAGAGCCATAAGACGTTTGAAGGCAATGCTTGTTTTAAACATGATCTTCTTTCCTTTCAAGCTTAGATTTTATAAAAGAAATGATAATCGAGCAGATAGCAAGACTTTCATTAACTATACCTATATAAGAGCCTACGAAAACATCGTAGATTAAAAAGGCGGCCGATACGGGGACCGAAATTATCTTCGTAAGGGTCGGGTTTTTAAGCCAGAGGGAGAGGGTTACGAAAACCGAAGCCGTTATTGGGAGAAAATTTATCGGTCGGTTAGCCGTTATGATTCCGAGGGTAAGATTTATAATGATAAAGAATATCGGCCAAAAGACCCTACCTGCCCATTTCTTTTCTTCTCGGCGGACGAATACCAGCTCCCGAAAGATACCTACGAGGTTCGGTATCATACCGCCGGGGGCAAGGATACATAAATAATGTGTAGCCCAGCAGACGTCGGCGCAGAGTTTAAATATAATAAGCTTTTTTCGGTCCTTTTGCTGATAAATAAGAAATAGTGAGAGCATAGCTCCGAGACCGAAAAGCCAAGAAATAATTTTAAGCGGCATTTCGCTAACCTACTTGAAAAAATAAAAATTCTATGTTACACTAATATTATAATAAAGCTAAGTCCCCAATACAATATCGTATTTTGATTAAAAATAACACTTTCTTGCAAAGGAGCGATAAAAATGAAGCCGAGGTATGACTCCGCAAATTATTATCAAAACATTTTCAAGGTAAATACCGAGCTTCCCTGTTACATTTTTGCCAATCAGTACCGCAACCCAAACAGTCCATCTCGCCGCGCAAACTGGCATGAGGAGCTTGAGCTTCAGTATATAATCGAGGGCGAGGGATACCTGCTTATCGACGGAGAAAGGTTTGACATAACGGCAGGAGACGTCGTGGTCGCAAATCAGAACTGCGTTCATTTTACCGGCACCGACACCGAAATACGCTATACCGCCCTGCTTATAAAATCGGATTTTCTAACCTTCGCTTCGGTGGACTACGGTAAGGTGCTTTTTGAAACGGTTATAAAAAGCGAACGTATGGAACGGCTCTTCTCAGACGTTTTAGCGGCCTGCGGCGAAGAGGGGCGGACCTGCAAAAAGGCAAGGGTGCAGATGGCTCTGTTGGCACTTATTATCGAGCTTCGTGAGCAGCACACCAAGGGCGAAAACGCCTCAGACAGTGAGAATAAAAAATTCGCGGTTGTTAAAAAGACTATCGGCTACATACGCGAAAACTACGATAAAAAGCTTACCCTCGAGGTGCTTGCCGAGCTGGCCTTTACCGATAAATTTTCCCTTTCGCGAAGCTTTAAGACAGTTACGGGGCAGACGGTGGTTGAGTATATAAACAACTATCGCTGTGACCGGGCAAAGGAGCTTATACGAAAGGGCTCCCCCATAAACGAAGCGGCGATACAGTGCGGCTTTAACAACATGTCCTTTTTCACAAAGACCTTTAAAAAATATTCGGGGGTAAACCCTTCGGAGTATAAGAAAAAATAAAAACGCAAATTGCAATAGCAACCTGCAATAATTCACAGAAAAGTAACGATTAGCGTAGAATGATGTTGGATTGCGGAGAGAGGGCGAAGCCCGAACGGAGAAATCCAACATCGGCGCCGGCGACTTCCCATCTCT
>CASFDQ010000033.1 GCA_949293385.1 uncultured bacterium
GGCATAATTTCGGTGCTTTTCGGTTTGTCGTCGCTTATAAGCGACAGCTTTATAAGTTCCTCCGCGCCAAAAATCCCTCGAAATTCTGCACCTTTTAGGTCGAAGAATTTTAAAGAAGAGGATTTTTGACTGTGCGAGGCATAAAACGCAGTTAATCCTTTCGGATTAACGAGTATTTTAACAATGCAAAGGCGAAAATCCTCCCTTTAAAATCAGGTTCGGATTATTCGTGTTTACTTAACCGAAAGGAATGATATTCGTGGCTGAACTTTCTCCAATGATGAAACAGTATATGGAGATAAAAGAACAGAATAAAGATTGCCTTCTCTTTTTCCGTTTAGGCGACTTTTACGAAATGTTCTTTGACGACGCAAAGACCGCCTCGGAAGAGCTTGATCTTACCCTCACGGGAAGAGACTGCGGTCTTACTGAGAGGGCTCCTATGTGCGGAGTACCCTTTCACAGCTACGAATCCTACGTTGCCCGTCTTATAGAAAAGGGCTACAAGGTCGCAATATGCGAGCAGGTCGAAGATCCTGCGACCGCAAAGGGACTTGTAAAACGCGAAATAGTCCGAATCATAACCCGCGGTACGGTAATTGAGGACAGCCTTCTTAAGGAGGATAAGAACAACTACCTCTGCTCTATCTGCTTCGCTAAGGGAAAAGCGGCCGTCTGCTTTGCCGATGCGTCGACCGGTAAGGCCCACGTAACCGAGCTTAGCGGTGACCATATTCAGTTTAAGGTCATAAATCAGCTTTCCCGTTTTTCTCCCGTCGAGATCATTACGACCAAGGAAATAGAACTAAATCCGCAGATAAACGAGTATATAAGCGGACTTGAAGCCTGCACCGTAAGCGTAATGGAGGACTCCCTTTTTTCTGTTTCCGAAAACGAGGAGCTTATAAAGCGTCACTTTGAGGTAATAAGCCCCGAAAATCTCGGAATAGCCTCGGGCTCCCTTGCCGTTGCGGCGGTAGGAAGCGTACTGAATTATCTTTTCGAAACTGCGGGAAATTCGGGAATTTCGGTCCGCGAGGTTGAGTACTATTCGGTAGGTGAGTATCTGCATCTCGATTATACCGCCGTAAGAAACCTCGAGCTTTGTGAGACTATGCGCACCAAGAGCAAAAAAGGCTCTCTGCTCTGGGTCCTCGATAAAACCAAGACCGCTATGGGTAAGCGTATGCTCAGAAGCTGGATAGAGCAGCCGCTTATCGATCTTTTCGGTATCGAAGAACGCCTGAACGCCGTTACCGAGCTTGCGGAGAATACCGTTATGCGCGGAGAGCTTTTCGAATATCTGAGCGGTATCCGCGATTTAGAGCGACTTCTCACCCGAATCATTTATCATACCGCCAACGCGCGAGATCTGAACACCGTCGCCGACACCTGCGCAAGACTGCCCTATATTAAGCAGACCTTGGCTTTGGCCTCTTCGAAGCAGCTTAAACGCCTATACGACGTTATCGATCCCTTAGAGGATATATACGCCCTTATCTCGAATGCCATCAATGACGAGCCGCCCGCAATAGTCCGCGAGGGTGGAATGTTCAAGAAGGGCTATAACGCCGAGCTGGACGAGCTTATCTATATTATCGAAAACGGAGCGGGAATAGTTGCCGATATCGAGGCTCGCGAAAAGGAACGCACGGGAATAAAGACCCTGCGCGTCCGCTTTAACAAGGTTTTCGGATACTTTATCGAGGTCTCAAACTCCTTTAAGGATATGGTACCTCCCGAATATATCCGTAAGCAGACCTTGACCAACGGCGAACGCTTCATAACCGAGGAGCTTAAGGCTCTCGAGACCAAGATAATCGGCGCCAAGGACCGCCGCGAGCAGTTAGAATTTGCAATGTTCACCGAGATGCTCGATAAGGTCGCCGCCGAGCTTAAACGCTTTCAGGCTACCGCCGAAGCTCTGGCAACCCTCGATACCCTCTGCTCCCTTGCCGAAGTGGCCGTCCGTAACAACTACGTTCGTCCCCGACTTAATACCGACGGAATTATAAACATCCGCGCAGGACGTCATCCCGTCGTCGAGCAGGTAATAAACACCCCCTTCGTCGCAAACGATACCTTCTTAGACCTTAAAGACGACCGTTGCGCCGTTATTACCGGCCCCAATATGGCGGGTAAATCGACCTATATGCGTCAGGTCGCTCTTATTACCGTAATGGCGCAGATCGGCTCCTTCGTTCCTGCCGAGTCGGCAAATATCGGAATCGTCGACGCCGTGTTTACGAGGGTCGGAGCCTCCGACGATCTTGCCAGCGGTCAGTCGACCTTTATGGTAGAAATGAGCGAGGTCGCCTATATAATTAAAAACGCAACGAGACGAAGCCTTCTCATCCTCGACGAAATAGGCCGCGGAACCGCAACCTTCGACGGTATGTCGATAGCCCGCGCCGTACTCGAGTATGTTGCCGACAAAAAGAAGCTCGGCGCAAAGACCCTTTTCGCTACCCATTACCACGAGCTTACCGAAATGGAAAACGAGCTTAAGGGAATAAGAAACTATAACATAGCCGTCAAAAAGAGGGGAGACGACATAACCTTCCTTCGAAGAATAGTCAGAGGCGGCGCCGACGACAGCTACGGTATAGAGGTCGCAAAGCTTGCGGGAATACCCGAAGCCGTTACGAACAGGGCCAAGGAAATACTTAAAAAGACCCTTGAGGACGGCGTCGTTATTACGAAAACCGTAGTCGACGACGATATGCAGATGCCGATGTTTATGGGCGCGTCAAACGATATCGTCGAAGAGCTTAAAGCCTTGGACGTAAACGTCCTGACGCCGATAGAATGTATGAGCATTCTGTCCGAACTTTCAAAAAAAGCAAAAGAGATCTAAGGAGTTGATATTATGGCAGATATAAGAGTATTGCCCTCGTCTCTTGCCGAGCTTATTGCGGCAGGAGAGGTCGTCGAGCGCCCTGCCTCTGTCATAAAGGAGCTTGTCGAAAACTCTATCGACGCGGGGGCTAAAAGAATTACCGTCGAGATTCAGCGCGGCGGAATAACCTATATGCGAGTTACCGACGACGGCTGCGGAATAGCCGCGTCTCAGGTGCCTACCGCTTTTCTGCGTCACGCAACGAGCAAGATACGCGACGAAAAAGATCTCTTTAAAATATCTACCCTCGGCTTTCGCGGTGAGGCCCTTGCTTCGGTAGGTGCCGTAGCCCGAGTCGAAATAATTACCAAAACCGCCGACGAGGAGGTCGGAACCCGCTACGTTATGGAGGGCGGCGTTGAAAAGGATTACAGTGAGACGGGTTGCCCCGAAGGCACGACCATAATCGTGCGCGACCTTTTCTATAATACCCCCGCCCGTATGAAGTTCCTTAAAAAAGACTCCTCCGAGACCACTGCTGTAGCCTCGCTTATTGATGCTATCGCACTTTCACATCCCGAGATATCCTTTAAGTTTATAAAGGACTCTAAGCTTGTGCTGACAAGTCCGGGAGACGGGAAACTTGAATCGGCCTGCTATACCGTTCTCGGCCGTGAATTTGCTTCGGGACTTATCCCTGCCGATTCTACTACCTCCGGAATAAGGGTAAGCGGAATGATAATAAAGCCTATATATTGCCGTTCTTCCCGAAGCGGTCAGTACGTCTTTTTAAATAACCGCTTTATCCGTTCGGGAGTAGTGGCCAAAGCGCTGGATCAGGCCTATAAAAGCTCGGTTATGGTCGGAAAATTTCCTGCCTGCGTGCTTAATATCGAGCTTCCCTTCGATAGGGTAGACGTAAACGTTCACCCTGCTAAGACCGAGGTTCGTTTCTCCGACGAAAAAGCTATTTTCGAAGCGGTCTACTATGCCGCAAAGAATGCGCTTTTAGCGTCGGATACCCGTCCCGAGCTTGAGATCAAAACTACCGTAAAGCCTAAAGCTCCCGCTCCTTTTGAGCGTATGAGTACCGAGGAATACAAAGCTCGCTTTGCCGAAAAGGAAAATAAGCCGACTCCCGCTGAAAGGGTCTACTCTTCGTATGTTTCTAAAAGACCTTCGGCCGCGGCCTTTGATCCTCCGAAGCGAGCGGAGCCCGTTCGTTCGGCCCTGTCCGATTTTACGACGCCCCTAGTTTCCGATACTCCCGTAGTCCTTCCCGACTACTCGGCCGTAGGCTCACCCGAGCCCGTAAAGGCCCCCGAGCCTACCCCCGTAGAGGTCGTTGTTCCCGTCCCCGAAAAGAAGGAGAAGCCCGTTTTCGAGCAGATCATGAGCGTTTTCTCCGACGGAGAAGAAAGCTACAAGACCGCCTCTTTTTTAAAGGAGACCGAGACCGAGTTCAAATATATCGGCGAAGCCTTCAGAACCTATATCCTCGTTCAGTATAAGGGTAGCCTCTGGTTTATCGATAAGCACGCCGCTCACGAAAGAATTCTTTACGAAAAGCTTAAAAGCGAGGGCGTAGTCGAGGTTCAGACTCTTCTTTCTCCCGTATCCGTAACCCTTTCCAGAGAGGAATACCGCGCCGTCTGCGATAATCTCGACCTGCTTTCTTCCGCTGGCTTCGAAATAGAAGAATTCGGAACGGTATCGGTGCTCGTTCGTGCCGTACCTGCCTGCCTCGTTAAAACCGACGTTATGGTACTTATCTGCGACATCGCCGCAAACCTCGTTAAATTCGGTACCGCCGAGACCGAAATTCTCGACGACCTTTATCATAATATTGCCTGCCGAGCCGCTATAAAGGGCGGAAATGCGCAGTCTGAGGCCGAGCTCGAAAAGTTCGCTAAGGATATTCTTTCCTCGAACGATATTCTCTACTGTCCCCACGGCCGTCCCGTGGCCTTCGAGCTTAAACGGAGTCAGCTCGAAAAGCAGTTCGGACGAACTAAGTAAAAATATGAAAAAAATACCTATAGTTGTTATCGTGGGGCCTACCGCCTCGGGCAAGACAGAGCTTTCGGTAAAGCTTGCGAAAAAACTCGACGCAGAAATCATCTCAGCCGACTCTATGCAGATATATAAAAATATGCATATAGCCTCGGCCGCCGCCGATGAAGAGGAAAAGGACGGAATACCGCATCATCTTCTTGAGTTTTTAGAACCGACCGAAAGCTTTTCGGTGGCCGATTTTGTAAAACCGGCCGCTGAGTGTATAGAAGATATTATAAGTAGGGGAAAGGCCGTAGTTATCGTCGGCGGTACGGGTCTTTATATAAACTCTCTTATCGATAATATAACCTTCTCCGAGGAGCCTTCCTCTGAAGCTCTCAGGGCCGAGCTTACCGAAAAGTTCGAAAAACTCGGCGGGCAGGCCATGCTCGAGGAGCTTCGTGCCTTTGATCCCGACTCGGCCGACCGACTTCACCCTAATAACAAAAAAAGAATAATAAGAGCCTTCGAAATATATATTTCCACGGGAATTACAATGACCCGTCAGCTTAAAGAGTCTCGGCGTATCGAGTCGCCCTACGAACCCTTTATGATCGGACTTAGCTTCCGCGACCGCGAGCTTCTCTATGAAAGGATAAACCTGAGGGTCGATAAAATGCTCGAAAAAGGTCTTCTTTCCGAAGCTGAAGCGGCCTATAAAAGCAGTAATACGTCAACCGCAGCTCAGGCGATCGGTCATAAGGAGTTTTTCCCTTATTTCAGCGGAGCTGTCACTCTGAACGAAGCGACCGAAGCCCTTAAGGCCTCGACCCGCCGCTATGCCAAGCGTCAGCTAACCTGGTTTCGAAGGGATGAGCGAGTAAACTGGATCTATCGCGACGAGACCGAAGACGTAACCTCTGCGGCTCTTGAAATTTTAGAAAGGAACGGTTATTTTGAATAAGCGAAGCAAGCTTATAAAGATAGTTATAGCGCTGGCTGTAGCCGTCTTTCTCATATATCAGTATTACGCCTCAGTAGTAAACTCCATCTCTACCGAATCGGCCGTTTCTTTCGAGCAGATCGACGGTATAGACGGGGTAGCTACCTTTATCCGAAACGAGGTCACGGTTACGGACGATAGCGACGGTACGGTTCATTTTCTCGTTGCCAGCGGCGAAAAGATCGCCAAGGGCGGAACTATAGCCAACGTCTACGAGAACGATTCGGCTTCTGCCGCCGCCTCCCGTATCAAGGAGATAGAAGAGCAGCTTGACCTTATCGCCGAGATCGAGGGTTATAACGATTCTACCGCCGTTGACGTCGATACTATAAACGAGCGAATAAGCGACTATTTAAACAGCTTTCTTTACAAAACCGCCGATTCGAGGTTTTCCGACCTCGGAACCGATGTATCCGACCTCCTTACGATGATGACCCGTAAGCAGGTCGCAATAGGGGAGCAGAGCGATTTCGGCGCCCTTAAGGATGCGCTTAACGCCGAAAAAACTAAGCTTGAGGGAAATGTCGGACCCCCGAGATCCTATATATATTCCGATACGGCCGGCTACTTCGTCTCAAATGCCGACGGATGTGAGGGAAAGCTTAAGACCGACGATCTGAGCCTCTATACTCCCGAATATCTTAAGTCCCTTAAGGAGGACGCCGTTCCTCAGAACGTTATCGGAAAAATAGTTTACGATTATGAATGGTATTTAGCGGTACCCGTAACCTTAAACGATTCGCGCTATTTCCGTCAGGGCGACACCATCGAGGTAAAGACCAATATTTCGACAAGTGCCCGACTTTCGACTACCGTCGCGCAGGTAAACAACTCCAAATCGGGAGACGAGGCAATGCTTATCCTTCGCTGTAACGAAATGAACAGTGAGCTGGCCTCGGTAAGAAGCGCCGACGTGACCGTAATAAAAAGTGAGCATAGCGGAATCATGGTAAAATCCGAGGCTATGCGAATAGTAGAGGGAAAAACCGGAGTATACGTGGTTTCGGGCCTTGAGGCTAAGTTTGTTGAGGTCGATATCATCTTTTCGGGCGACGATTATCATATCTGTGCCCTCAATACCTCCGATTCCTCAAAGCTTCGACTGTACGATAAGATAATTGTGAAAGGCAGAAATCTCTATGACGGAAAGATCATATACTGATGCGGTAAGCCGTAACCTTGCCGAGATCGAGAGCAATATCTGTGACGCGGCAAGCAGCGTCGGCAAAAAACGCGAGGATATAATTCTCCTTGCGGCTACGAAGACGGTTTCGCCCGAAATAATAAATCACGCAATAAACTCGGGTATAAAGTATATCGGCGAAAACCGTGTTCAGGAGTTTTTATCGAAGGAAGCGGATATTCTGCCTACCGTTTGCCGTCACTTTATCGGTCATCTTCAGACCAACAAGGCTAAAGACATCGTCGGCAGGGTCGCTATGATAGAATCGGTTCATTCCCTGAAGCTCGCTAACCTTATCGGAAAGCTTTCCTGCGATTTAGGGATCGAGACCGATATCCTTCTCGAGGTAAATATCGGAAAGGAAGAAAACAAATCCGGATTTATTAAAGAAGAACTCGACGAAATAATTCCGCAGATCGCAAAAATCGACGGCGTAAACCTACGGGGACTTATGACCATTCCGCCGATCTGCGAAAAAAAGACCGAAATTATTCCATATTTTGAAGAAATGTATAAACTGTTTATTGACAACAGGGCTAAAAAAATAGATAATGTTAGTATGGAGTATCTGTCTATGGGTATGTCCTCCGACTATGCCGAAGCAATTAAGTGCGGAAGCAATTTGGTAAGAGTCGGAACCTCACTTTTCGGAAAAAGAAATTATAAATAAATTTTAAGGAGAATAAAGATGGCATTCAAAGATATATTCAAAAATCTCGTTAATTTAAACGAGGACGATCTCGACGAGGGCTTTGAGGAGACCGCACAGGAGACCGAAGAAGCTCCTCAGAAGGCGAAGAAGGAAGTTCCTCAGAAGCGCTACGGCTCCGACAGAAGGTCCTCCGCAGGCGCCGCTCCTTCGGCTATGAAGGTCGTTATCGTTCGTCCCGAGGTGTTCGACGAGGTTGCAGGTATTGCCGATCACCTTATTCAGGGTAAGACCGTTGTTTTAAATCTCGAGACCGCAAATAAAGACGTATCCCGCCGCATTGTCGATTTTATGAGCGGCGCCGCTTACGCTCTTTCCTGCAAGCTTAAAAAGATCGCTAACAATACCTTCCTTATCGTACCCGAGCATACCGATATAGCAGGCGAGCTTCTTATCGACGATTTCGATGAGCAGAACTACTTTATGTAATGGAGCAGTCGCTTTTAGTATCGCGAATAAACGATGCCGTTCGTTTGTCCGATACATCTGCTACGCCTAAATTCGTGGGCTTTTTGCGCCCCGAGGAGGTAGCCGATTTTTTAAGCTCGGTGAGGCTTCAGGGCTGTCGTTATAGCTTTTTCGGCGGCTTTCCCGATGCCGAAAGGGTTTATTTCGGTGCCTTTCCCGATTGGTGTGAGCCTGAGGACGGCTATTTTCCGATCTCTGCTCTGACCTTTAAATTCAGGGAGAGCGATACGCTTTCCCATAGGCATTTTCTCGGGACCTTTATGTCTCTCGGGATAACCCGCGAAACGGTAGGGGATATACTTATCGAAAAGGGGAGGGCAGTAGCCTTCTTTTCGTCGGATATAGTAAACTTCGTCAAAACGCAGATAACCAAGATATCGGGTGCAGGGGTAGCCGTTACCGAAGGCTTTTCAGAACCTCTTCCGGGTCATACCGGATTTTCCGAGCTTTCCGATACCGTAGCCTCCGCAAGGCTGGACTGCGTAGTGGCCGCCCTTATAGGCGGTTCCCGTTCAAAGGCCGCCGAGCTTATAGAGCAAAAGCTCGTGCTTCTGAATTCGGTCTGCTGTGATAAAACGGTAAAGACCGTGAAAAACGGCGATACCGTAACCGTCCGCTCGAAGGGGAAATTTATTATCGATTCAATTGACGGAAAAACCAAAAAAGACCGTCTTATTTTAAAAGCAAAAAAGTACATTTGATCAGGGGGAACTTTTTATGTTAAAAGCAAAAGATATAAGCGAGGCCGCATTCGGTACGTCTATGAGCGGCTACAAAAAGGACGAGGTCGATCTGTTCCTCGATAAGATCCTTGAAGATTATAAGCAGTTCGAAGCCGTGCTCGCTTCTCAGCAGACGAGAATAGCCGCCCTCGAAAAGGAGCTTGCCGATAAGGACGTCTCTATGAGCAGTATCAATACCGTGCTCATAAGTGCGCAAAAGCTTGCCGATTCTATCGTCGAAGATGCCAAACAGCAGGCTGAGGAAACTATCGGCGCCGCCAATGCCGAGGCCGATAACATTAAACTCAGAACCAAAAAGGCCCTCGAAGAGATAGACGCCGTTTTAACTGAACAGAAAAACAATGCGCAGGCTCAGGTAGACCTTATGCTCAGCGATGCTGCAAGAAAGTCGGAGGGAATGATCCTTGCCGCTAAGGATTCCGTGACCCGCGAGCAGCTTCTCTTTGATAAACTCAAGAGCGAGGTCGCCGAGTTCAAGGCCAGCATTAAAAATACATATAAGAAGCACCTCGAGTCTCTTTCCAAGCTTCCTGAGGAGGTCGTGCTGAACCCCGAGCTTGCCGCCTCTACCATCGAGGAGATCATAAACAACGAGCCCGATCTTCTTAAATTTATCGAAAAGACCGATGCCGCTCCCGCCTCGATCGTCGAGCCCGTTCCCGAGGAGCCCGAAGAAGAGATCGGGATCGCCGAGGAGCCTACCGCTGAGGAAGAGACCATCGTTATGGACGCAATAACCCTTCCCACAGAAGAGCCCGCTCCCGAAGCAAACGAAAAAAGCGCGACCGGCTTCGTGATCCGGAGTATTGATGACGAGGAAGAAGAAACCGAAGCCGAAGACGATTCGCCCAATTTTTCTAAGGGCTTTTTCGCAAAACATAAATAACTTTTAGGAGAACTTAAAATGGAACAGCAGGATTACAATAAAACACTTAACCTTCCGGTAACCGAATTCCCGATGCGTGCCGGACTTCCCACCCGTGAGCCTGAGGCTTTGGCCCGCTGGCAGGAGGAGGGAGTATACGAGGAGCTTTTAAAGCTTAACGAGGGAAAGCCCGAATATATTCTTCACGACGGCCCTCCCTATGCTAACGGAATTATTCATATGGGAACCGCCCTCAATAAGTCCCTTAAAGACTTTGTCGTTCGCTATAAGAATATGACCGGCTTCAAGGCTCCCTTCGTTCCCGGCTACGATACTCACGGTCTTCCTACCGAGCTTAAAGCCCGAAAGGCCGCAGGTATGAAGTCCAGTGAGCGCGTTTCTGCCGTTGAGCTTCGTAAAATGTGCCGCGAGTTCGCTATCGGCTTTGCCGAGGATCAGCGCAAGCAGTTCGAGCGTTTAGGCGTTCTCGGCGAATGGGACAACCCCTACCTTACCCTTAAAAACGAGTACGTTGCCCGTCAGGTCGAGGTATTCGGAAAAATGGCCGATAAGGGTTATATCTATAAGGGACTTAAGCCTGTTTACTGGTGCTCCGACTGTCAGACCGCCCTTGCAGAGGCCGAGATCGAATACGCTGAGGATCCCTGCTACTCTATTTACGTTAAGTTCCCCGTTAAGGAGGACAAAGGTCTTCTTACCGCAATGGGCGTAGACCCCGCTAAAACCTATTTCGTGATCTGGACGACTACCACCTGGACCCTGCCTGCAAACCTTGCTATCTGCGTAGGTCCCGAATATGAGTATTCTGTAGTTCGCTTCGGTGACGAAAACTATATTATGGCTACCGAGCTTTGCGAAGCTGCTATGACCGCCGCCGAAAAGACCGACTACGAGGTAGTAGGCAAGGTCAAGGGCTCCGAGCTCGAATATATGGTTGCGCGTCATCCCTTTATCGACCGCGATTCTCTTATTATCGTAGGCGACCACGTAACCTTAGAGAGCGGTACCGGCTGCGTTCATACCGCTCCCGGTCACGGTGTTGACGACTTTGAGGTCTGCCGTAAATATCCCGAGATCGGAATGGTCGTTCCGGTCGATAACAAGGGAGTGCTCACCGAAGAAGCAGGTATGTTCGCGGGACTTCCCACCGAAGCCGCCAATAAAAAGATCGCCGTATGGCTCGACGAAAACGGCTATCTCTTTGCCCTTAAGAAGATAATTCACCAGTATCCTCATTGCTGGAGATGTAAAAACCCCATCCTCTTCCGCGCTACCGAGCAGTGGTTCTGCTCTATTTCCGCCTTTACCGACAAGGCCTGCGAAGAAATTTCGAAGGTTAAGTGGGTACCCGAGTGGGGCGAGGGAAGAATTATGGGAATGGTAAGAGACCGTAGTGACTGGTGTATCTCCCGTCAGCGCACCTGGGGCGTTCCGATTCCTATGTTCTACTGTGAGGACTGCGGAAAGGAATACATTACTCCCGATTCTATAAAGAAGATCGCTTCTATCTTCCGTGAGCAGGGTGCCGACGCCTGGTATGCCCTTGACGCAAAAGAGCTTATCGTAGAAGGCGCAAAATGCTCCTGCGGATGCGAGAGCTTCAAGAAGGAAACCGACATTATGGACGTTTGGTTCGATTCGGGCGTTTCTCATGCCGCCGTTCTTGATAACCGCGACTATTTAAAGAAGCCCGCCGACCTCTACTTAGAGGGCGCCGATCAGTACCGCGGCTGGTTCCAGTCCTCCCTTCTCACCTCTGTCGCAACCGACGGAATTGCCCCCTATAAGACCGTAGTTACTCACGGCTGGGTCGTTGACGGAGAGGGTAAAAAGATGTCCAAGTCTCTCGGCAATACCATCATCCCCGACGATATCGTTAAGCAGTACGGTGCCGATATTCTCCGTCTCTGGGTCGCTTCCTCCGACTATCACGCCGATATCCGCGTTTCTCAGGATATCTTAAAGCAGCTTTCCGAGATCTACAGAAAGATCAGAAATACCGCTCGCTTCATCCTCGGAAATATCTCCGACTTCGATCCCAATAGGGATATGGTCGACGTAGCAAAGCTCGAGGAGATCGATCATTGGGCTCTTATGCGCCTTGACGAGGTCGTTAAGGCCTGCCGCGAGGCTTACGAAAACTTTGAATATCATATAATCTTCCACGCTATTCATAACTTCTGCGTTATCGATATGTCCAACTTCTATCTTGACGTTCTTAAGGACCGTCTCTACGTCGAAGCTAAGGGCAGCGAGACCAGAAGAGCGGCTCAGACCGCAATTTACAAGATACTCGACACTCTTGCACGTCTTGTATCTCCCATCCTTGCCTTCACCGCCGACGAGATCTGGCAGTTTATGCCTCATGCCGCCGACTGTGATGCCCGTCACGTCGTCTATAACGCTATCCCCGAGGCTAAGGGCGAATACGACGAGGAATTTATGGCTCGCTGGGAAAAGATTCACGAAATGCGCGACGACGTTAAGAAGGCTCTCGAGATCGCCCGTTCCGAAAAGGTTATCGGTGCTTCTCTCGACGCAAAGGTTACCCTTTATGTCGACGGCGAGCTTTACGACTTCGCCGAGAAGGTCAAGGATATCCTCCCCACCGTATTTATGGTTTCCGATTTCGAGCTCAGGAAGGGCAAGGGCGGAAGCTATAAGAGCGAGACCCTCGATATGAGCGTTACTGCTGAGCACGCTACGGGAGAAAAGTGCGCACGTTGCTGGTCCTTCGGCAATACCGTTGGTGCCGACGCTGAGCATCCTACCGTTTGCGCACGTTGTGCTAATGTTGTAAAAACTATTGATTTTGCTGAATAATTCAGTACTTTAGGAGGAAACGACTTGTCTTTCGTTCTGGCAGGTATAGTTGCGGCGATCTTCCTTGTGGCCGATCAGGTAACTAAATATATTGTGGCTACGAATATGGAGCTTGGGTCTTCGGTAGGCTTTTTAAACGGCTTTCTCGACTTCACCTATACTCTTAACGACGGCGGCGCCTGGGGAATGCTTGGCGGCTACCGCTGGCTTCTCCTTGCCTCAACTGCCGTTATAATGGCCGTTATCGCGGTGCTTATTATTCGGAACAAGCTTAAAAGCAAGCTGCTTTTTTGGGCCGGTGCTCTTATAATTTCGGGCGGAATAGGCAATATGATCGACCGTATTTTTAACGGAGGAAGGGTAGTCGACTTCTTAGAGGTCAAGTTCATCGATTTTCCGGTATTCAATATCGCAGACTGCGCCGTAGTTATCGGCGCAGGCCTGCTTATTCTTTATTTCATTCTCGATACCGTTAGAGAAGAAAAAGAAAAGAAGGCTAAAAAGGAAGCCGAAAAAGCGGAGTCGGAGGAGCAGTAATGGAGGAAATAATTCTTAAGGTTTCCTCCGATAAAAAGCGTCTCGACGCTTATATTGCCGAGAACACCGACCTTTCGCGTTCACGGGTAACGAAGCTTATCGAAGACGGCTTTTTAACCTTAAACGGAAGGCCCGCTAATAAAAAATCGAGCCTTAAAGCGGGGGACGAGGTACGCCTTACTATTCCCGATGCCGAACCGCTTGATCTTAAAAGCGAGGATATCCCCCTAGATATCGTCTATGAGGACGGCGATCTTCTGGTCGTAAATAAGCCGAAAGGAATGGTTGTTCATCCTGCGGCGGGAAATTATGAGGGAACCTTGGTTAACGCCCTGCTGGCGCATTGCGGCGACTCTCTTTCGGGTATAAACGGAGTTATGCGACCGGGGATCCTTCACAGGATCGATAAAAACACCTCGGGACTCCTTATGGTCGCTAAAAACGACAATGCTCATAATTTCTTAGCCGCTCAGATAAAGGAGCATTCATTTTACCGCGAATACGAAGCGGTAGTTTACGGAAATCTTAAAAACGATAAGGGAACCGTAAACGCCCCCGTCGGACGGCATCCCGTAAAAAGAAAGCAGATGGCCGTAACCGATAAAAACTCAAAAGAAGCGATAACACACTATGAGGTATTGGCCCGATACGGCGGCTTTACTCATATAAAATGTATTTTAGAGACCGGCCGCACTCATCAGATAAGAGTACATATGTCCTCTATCGGTCATCCCATCGCAGGTGATGACGTCTACGGACCTAAAAAGGTAGAGACCTCTCTGTGCGGTCAGTGTCTTCACGCAAAAAAACTCGGATTTATTCATCCAAACGGTGAGTATATGGAATTCGATTCTGTCCTTCCCGAGTATTTTACGAAATTTTTAGCAAAGCTCGAAAGGAAAGAAGGATGAAACTCTTCGAAAACTGTCTCTTGGCCTCCGACGTTGACGGAACCCTTGTAGACACGGGAAGGATCGCTCAAAGAAACCTTGAAGCGATCAAATATTTCTGTGACGAGGGCGGAACCTTCGTAATAGCGACCGGCCGAAGCTCCGGCGCGGTAAGTCAGGTCTTCAGCCTCGTCGACAAGTCTCTCGTAGGTCCCTGCGTGTTTTTAAACGGAGGAATGATCTACGACGTTACGGCCGAAAAGGCCCTCTACGCTACCGTGCTTCCCGAGCACACGAAGGAATTTGTTAAAACGGTAGCCGAAAAGCACCCCGATATCGGAATCGAGGTTCATTCGGATTCCCGTATTTTCGTGCTTAATGCTACCGCCGAGTCCGAACTTCACGAGGACTACGAATCGTTAGACCGCGAGTACGTAACCTTCAACGATATAAAGAACGAAGAATGGAATAAGGTGCTATATGCCTGCGACGATCAGGCCGCCTGCGACGCCCTTGCCGATACTCTTCGGGATATCGGAGAAGGGGAATGCTACTTTGTTCAGACCGGCGTCGTCATAAGCGGAGTTATGCATATATACTACGAGCAAATGCCGCTGGGGACCAATAAGGCCTCGGGTCTCAAAAAGCTCTGCGAGATCCTTAATATAAAAGAGGGCGGATGCTTCGCTGTCGGAGACTTTTATAACGACGTAGAGATGCTTAGTGCCGCCGATATTTCGGCGACAATGGCCGATTCTCCCGAGGACATTAAAGAAATCGTTAATTTTGTCGGAGGAGCCTGCCTCGACGGCGGCGTAGCCGACTTTATAGAATATCTATCCAAAATCCAAAAATCGGAGGTACAAAAATGAACGCTGCAAAGAAAAAAGAACTACAGATAGCGGCAGCAAAAATAAGAAAGGGAATCGTAGACGGAGTTCATTCTGCCAAAGCGGGACATCCGGGCGGCTCTCTCTCTATCGCAGATCTGCTGGCATATCTCTATTTCGACAAGATGAACATCGATCCTGCCGATCCTAAAAAGGCCGACCGCGACCGTTTCGTTCTCTCTAAGGGTCACGCCGCACCGGCCCTTTATGCCGCACTTGCAAACAGAGGCTTCTTCCCCGTAGAAGAGATCCTCACCCTTCGTCATACCGGTGCCCGCCTTCAGGGTCACCCCGATATGAAGCATATCCCCGGTGTTGATATGTCCTCCGGTTCTCTCGGTCAGGGAATATCCTGCGCCGTCGGTATGGCTCTTTCTGCTAAGCATTTCGGCGATCCTTACCGTGTTTATACCGTTCTCGGCGACGGCGAATGTGAAGAAGGTCAGGTTTGGGAGGCTGCTATGTTTGCCGCCAATAAGGGACTTTCTAATCTTACCGCCTATGTCGATTTCAACAACCTTCAGATCGACGGAACCTGCGACGAGGTAAACTCTCCCGCTCCCCTCGATAAGAAGTTCGAGGCCTTCGGCTGGAACGCCATCGTTATCGACGGTCACGATCTGGAGGCTATTGAGGCCGCTACCCTTGCCGCCGAAAAGGTTACCGATAAGCCCACCGCAATTATTATGAATACCGTTAAGGGTAAGGGCGTTTCCTTTATGGAAAACGTTTGCGGATGGCACGGAAAGGCCCCCGGAGACGAGGATTATGCCGTTGCAGCTAAAGAGCTTGAAGCTCAGCTTGCGGCTTTAATGTAAGGAGGACCAGACAATGGCAGATGTAAAGAAAATTGCAACGAGAGACGCCTACGGTGCCGCTCTTGTTGATCTTGGAAATGAAAGAAACGACTTTATCGTTATGGATGCCGACCTCGCTGAGGCAACCAAGACAGGCGCTTTTAAGAAGGCCCATCCCGACCGCTTCTACGACTGCGGTATCGCCGAAGGCAATATGATGGGCATTGCCGCAGGTATTGCCGCTTCGGGCAAAAAGGTCTTCGCAAGCTCCTTTGCGATGTTTGCCGCAGGCCGTGCCTTTGAGCAGATCAGAAACTCTATCGGCTATCCTCACCTGAACGTTATAATCGGCGCTACCCACGCAGGTATCTCGGTCGGTGAAGACGGCGCTACACATCAGTGCTGTGAGGATATCGGAATTATGCGTACCATCCCCGGTATGACCATCATCAATCCCGCCGATTATACCGAGGCTTACAAGGCTGTTAAGGCCGCGATAAATCACGACGGTCCCGTTTATATGCGCTTCGGACGTCTTGCCGTTCCCGTTGTTTTCGACGACGATTATACCTTCGAGATCGGTAAGGGCGTAGAGCTTAAGGAAGGTAATGACGTTACAATTATCGCAACCGGTCTTATGGTTGCCGAGGCTCTTGAGGCCTACGAGCTTCTTAAAGCAGAGGGCATAAATGCACGTATCATCAATATGGCTACCATTAAGCCTCTCGATACCGAGATCGTGCTTAAGGCCGCTAAGGAGACCGGTGCTATCGTTACCGCTGAGGAGCATAGCGTTATCGGCGGTCTCGGCTCTGCCGTTTCGGAATATCTCTCCGAGGTCTATCCCACCACCGTTCTTAAACTCGGTGTTAACGATACCTACGGTATGTCAGGCCCTGCCGCCGAGCTTCTCGATAAGTTCGGCCTCCGCGGTAAGGATATCGCCGCAAAGGCTAAAGATGCTATAGCTCTTAAAAAATAATTAAACGTTAAAAAATCAGGTGTGTATTTATTTACACACCTCAGACCGCTGACAAAGGTAAGTCAGCGGTCATTTTTTTGTAAAAACAGGTGAAAAATTGGGATAAATATGGTATAATAAAAGCAAAGAATAGTTGCAAAAAAGAGAGATTTCGATGCTTAAGACAGATACAAAAAGACA
>CASFDQ010000034.1 GCA_949293385.1 uncultured bacterium
AGTTTGCTTTGCAAACGTTATGATATGATCGCCTTTTTACATTAAACTGCACCGTAGGTGCATCATAACTTGGCGTAGCCAATCATAACTCTTAACTCGCCGAAGGCGATCATAGTTGCGCAGCGTCCTTAAAGACACTGCGCATAATCGAGGTCTTTTAAATTTAGAAAGTAAACTTGTGGAATACCTTTTTGCCCTTTTTGATTACAACGCCGTTTGAAAGCTGATCGGCGGTGATCTTGGTAGCGGGATCGGTAACCTTTTCGCCGTCTACCGAAACGCCGCCCTGCTGAACGAGACGTCTTCCCTCTCCGTTGGAGGCGATAAGTCCGCCCCTCGACATAAGGTCGAGAATTCCGATAACTCCGTCGGTAAGGTCGTCGGCAGAAAGAGCGGTAGAAGGCATATCGGCATCACTTGCGCCCGCACCGAAAATCGCACGTGCGGCGGCCTGAGCCTTTTCGGCTTCTTCGGTTCCGTGAATCATCTGGGTAAGCTCGAAAGCAAGGATCTCCTTGGCCTTATTGAGCTCACTTCCCTCCCACTTCTCATACTCGCGTATGGTCTCGATGGGGATAAAGGTAAGCATCTTTATACACTTGATAACGTCGGCATCGTCAACGTTACGCCAGTACTGATAGAACTCATAGGGCGAGGTCTTTGCGGCATCGAGCCAAACGGCGTTTCCTGCGGTCTTGCCCATCTTCTTGCCCTGAGAGTCGGTAAGAAGGGTTATGGTCATAGCGTGAGCGTCCTTACCGAGTTTTTTACGGATAAGCTCGGTACCGCCAAGCATATTCGACCACTGATCGTCGCCACCGAACTGCATATTACAGTTATAGTTTTTGAAGAGATGATAGAAATCGTAGGACTGCATTATCATATAGTTAAATTCGAAGAAGGAAAGTCCCTTTTCCATTCTTTGCCTATAACACTCTGCGCGCAGCATATTGTTTACCGAGAAGCAGGCACCGACCTCACGGAGAAGCTCAACGTAGTTAAGATCTAAAAGCCAATCGGCGTTATTTACCAAAAGAGCCTTGCCGTCGGAGAAGTCGATAAAGCTTTCCATCTGACGCTTAAAGCAGGCGGCGTTATGGTTAATATCCTCGATCGTAAGCATTTTTCTCATATCGGTTCTTCCCGAGGGGTCGCCGATCATGGTGGTGCCGCCGCCGATAAGGGCGATAGGCTTATTTCCGGCCATCTGAAGGCGCTTCATAAGGGTAAGGGCCATAAAGTGACCTGCGGTAAGGCTATCGGCGGTACAGTCGAAGCCGATGTAGAAGGTAGCCTTTCCGCCGTTGATCATTTCTCGGATTTCTTCTTCGTTGGTAACCTGTGCTATAAGGCCACGTTCAACGAGTTCTTCGTATAAAGTCATTTTAATTTACTCCTATCTAAAAGTTCCTTTGCGGAATTTATTGTATTCTCTGTGAGCTCGGTTCCCGACATAATTCGGGCGATCTCGTTTATCCGCTCGTCATCGACGAGTCTCGTTACGTTCGTATAGGTCTTTCCGCTACGAACGCTTTTTTCTATAAGAAAATGCCCCGTAGAGGCGGCGGCTATCTGCGCTAAATGTGTAACGCAGATCACCTGACGAAGAGAGGACACCTTCTGAAGCTGAACAGCGACCTTTGAGGCGGCACGTCCGCTTATTCCGGTATCGATCTCGTCGAAAATCAAGGTATCGACGTTATCCTTATCGGCGATTATGCTCTTTATCGCAAGCATAATTCGGGAAAGTTCTCCGCCCGAAGCAACCTTGTTGAGAGGCTTTAAAGACTCGCCCGCGTTGGCCGAAATAAAGAATTCGACGCTATCACGACCGATTTTAGAGTACTTACTCTCTTTAATATCCACGGTAAATTTAACGCCGTTCATATCCATAAAGCTAAGGTTTTCACAGACGGCATCCGAAAAGGATCTTGCGGCCCTGCTTCTTGAAGAGGAAAGCTTATCTCCCGCCGAAACAAGGTTTTTTTCGGCTTCTATAAGCTCAGTCTCAAGCCTTGCAAGCAGCTCGTCGCCCATTTCTATCGCTTCAAGCTCGGCTTTGGCCTTTTCCAAAAACTCAAGCATTGCTTCCTCACTGTTTCCGTATTTTAACATCATACGGTGCAGTGTGTCAAGCCTTTCGTCGGTTTTTTCGGCATCTTCCTTTGAATAAGGAAAGTCGGATATATAATTTCGTACCGTATCGGCAATAGCATAAAGGGTATCGGACGCTCCCGAAAGCTCGGTCACGGTTTTTGAAAGGGCGGGGTCTGCCGCCTTTTCAAGGAATTTAAGAGCAGAGCTCGTAAGGGTTACGGCGCCGTCGCTTTCCATATCGCCATTCAGTAAAAAGACACATTCGTTAAGGCTTTTAAGGATTTTTTCGCTGTTTTCAATAAGCTCCCTGGTCTTTTTAAGCTCTTCAAGCTCTCCGACCTTTATATCTGCCGCTTCGAGCTCGGATATCTGAAACTTTAAAAGATCGATCCGATCGTATTTCTTATCCTCGTCGGTCTCGAGTTCTTTTATCCTTCGTCTTATTTCGGTAAACCGTTTAAAAGCCTCGGTATATGCGTCACGTTCCTTTTGATTGTCGGCTACGAGATCGAGATAAATATAGTGATTCTCGGGACGGAGCAGCATCTGACTGTCGTGCTGACCGTGAATGTTTATAAGATATCCCGATATTTCTTTTAATATCTGAGTAGTTACAGGGATTCCGTTAATACGGACATTCGAGCCGCTTGAACGGCTTAACGTTCTCTGAATACAGACGTTTCCGTCGTCGTCGGGCTCGATTCCGTTATCACCGAGAATTTCGGTTACCGGCTTTGAAAGATCACCGAAAACGGCATACACCTGCGCCTTATCGGCTCCCGTTCGGATAATGTCCTTAGAGGTTCGTTCACCCAGAACCGCATTTATTGCGTCGATTATGATCGATTTACCCGCTCCCGTTTCACCTGTAAGCGCGTTAAAACCGTTTATCGGTTCGATGTCGGCCGACTCTATAACGGCGATATTTTCGATATGTATCGATTTAAGCATAACATCTCTCCGTTATATAAGTTTTTTAAGGTTTTCGGTCAGAAGAAGAGAATCGGCCTCTCCCGAGGTAATGGCAAAAACCGTGTCGTCGCCCGCAAGGGAGCCGAGTATCAGCTCACTGTAAAGCTGCTCCAAAGCGACGCAGGCCGAAGACGCCATTCCCGCATAGCACTTCACTATTACGGTATTCATCGAATAGACAACGTCGGTGCAGGCATGAGCAAACATCTCTTCAAGATGATTTTTATCTCTTCTTGCATCGTTTCCCTTGGTAGC
Source organism: uncultured bacterium (assembly GCA_949293385.1). GTDB lineage: Bacteria > Bacillota > Clostridia > Oscillospirales > Acutalibacteraceae > SFWF01. The sequence continues at coordinate 3,325 of CASFDQ010000034.1, forward strand.
TATAAGATAACGGTATATTCCGTCTTTGTCCTGCGCCTTGACGATCCGAAGCTCTTTTATATCGCGGGACACGGTAGACTGCGTAACCTTGAATCCCAAGGACTCTAAGGAAAGCTGAAGATCCTCCTGAGTGGCGATAACGTTGTCTGTTATTAGCTCTTTTATCTTTTCCTGTCGTTTGTTTTTCATAATGTTACCTTCTTAAAACTTATGTGATAAGGTTTTGTAAATAGTATTGTTGCTGACGTTGATAAGCTTAGCGTCAAAGGGGGCTTTTTTTAAGGTTACCTTGGTGTCAAAGTCCACCTCAACACATTTCTGACCGTCGACCGTAAGAAAGGCGCTCGTGCGGGAGGTTTTGCTCAGTCGAAGGCCGATCTCGGCGTCTTCTTTTGCGAGCATCGGACGGGCGGTAAGAGAATGTGAACAGATCGGCGTAACGGTAAGGCATCTTACCGCAGGGTCGATTATGGGACCGCCTGCCGACATCGAATATGCGGTAGAGCCGGTAGGAGTCGAAACGATGACTCCGTCGGCGCGGTAGTCGATAACATCGTTATCTACGGTCAGATCCACGTCGATGAGCCTTGCAACGATTCCGCTCGATATGACCGCTTCGTTAAGAGCGATACCGCTATAGACCTGTCTACCGTCCTTTTCGGCGGTAACCGACAGCATCATACGGGATTCAGTCTTATACTTTCCACTGAAAAAGCACTCGAGCAGATCGATATTTTCGGCTTCAAGATTTGTTAAAAAACCGAGCCTTCCCGTATTTATTCCGATACACGGAACGGAATAAACGGCGGCAGCTTTAGCCTGCTTTATAAGGGTTCCGTCGCCCCCTATGGTTATCGCAAGGTCAACGTCCGAGTAGTTTATCTCGTCCTGATCTTTATGTACCGCGTATTCGGCGCCGTTATTTTCGAGGATAAGCTTTGTTCTTTTAAGAAGCTCCTCGGTTCCGTTTTTTTCAAAGTTAGGAAATAAGGCAATTTTCATTATTTATCTCCTTTAAGGCTACTGTGAGCCGCCTGAACGACGGCGTTTGGGTCGATCTCAGCTTCCGTCGCCTGTTCGGCGTTTATTATATGAACAAGATACTCTATATTTCCTTCGGGTCCCTTTATCGGAGAATAGTCGAGATTAAGAACCGAAAATCCGTTATCTGCCGCTACTGCAAGGACCTTTTGGATGACCTCAAGATGAACCTCGGGGTCGCGGACGACACCCTTCTTCCCTACCTTTTCCTTTCCTGCCTCGAACTGCGGCTTTATGAGGCATACGGCCTGCGCACCCTGCTTCATGATCGTTTTCATAACGGGGATTATCAGGGAAAGGGATATAAAGGAAACGTCTACCGAGCAAAAGTCAAGCTCGTCGGGTATCTGCTCCTTCGTTACGTACCGAAAGTTGGTCCTCTCAAGATTAACTACCCTTTCGTCGGTACGAAGCTTCCAGGCAAGCTGACCGTAGCCTACGTCGATAGCGTAGACCTTTTTAGCCCCGTTTTGAAGCATACAGTCGGAAAATCCTCCCGTAGAAGCACCTATATCGGCGCAAATGCAATCGGCAAGAGAAAAGCCGAAGTTTTCAACCGCTTTTTCAAGCTTTAAGCCTCCGCGACTAACGTACTTAGGGGCGGCACCGCGAAATTCGATAACGTCATCGGGCTTTACGGTCGTTCCCGGCTTGTCGGATTTCTGATTATTAACGTATACGAGGCCCGCCATTATAAGGGCTTTTGCTTTTTCGCGGCTTTCGGCATACCCTGCCTCAAACACCGCAGTATCAAGTCGTAATTTTTCTGCCATATCGGTTATTCACCTTTAACTGTTTTAGCCATGGACTTGCTGTCGAGACCGAATCTCTTACGGGCCGCTTCACAGCTCATTGCCGGCACGAAGCAATCGGATATGGCTATTATTTTATGAGATCTTATATTGGCTCTGGATACGATATGCTCGGATATTCCACCCTTGCGTATTCCTTCTTCGAAGAAGAATACCTTATCGTAAGCCGAAAGAATATCGCAGAGCTTTTCCGAAACGGGATAGACCTTATTTAGCTTTATTACGTCTGCTGATATACCTTCTTTAGAAAGCAACTGCTGCGCTTCGAGGGCGTTAGAGCTTATAATTCCGTAGGTAACGATAGCTACCCTTCCCTTACTCGAGAAAACGGTAAAGTCTTTATCGCTGTGTTCAAAGGAGAATTTTTCCTTTCCTCTCGGATATCGGATAGCAAGAGGAGCCTTAGCGTCGACCGATCTCTCAATACATCCGATAAGCTCATTATAGCTTGCGGGAGAGTATACCGTCATATTCGGAACAGTGGTAAGAAAGGCCACGTCGAAAAGGCCCTGATGCGTTTCGCCGTCCTCTCCGACTATTCCCGCGCGGTCGATAAGAAACCGTACGGGAAGACCTGCGATGGCAGTATCGTGAATGATCTGATCGTAGGAGCGCTGTAAAAAAGAGCTGTATACCGCGAAATAGGGCTTCATATCCGCCGAGGCAAGACCCGCCGCGAAGGTAGCGGCATATTCTTCGGCAATTCCTACGTCGAAGAATCGGTTTTTATATTTCCTTGAAAACTCGGCAAGACCCGTACCCGACGTCATTGCGGCGGTAATTGCGCAAATACTTTTATCCTTTTCGGCAAGTCTTACGAGGGTATCGCCGGCCACGGACGAGAAATTCGCATCACCGTTTTCGTGAATACCGTCGTGACTGTCAAAGGCCGAAACTCCGTGATAACTGCCCGGCTGCTGCTCGGCAAAGGGATAGCCCTTACCTTTTACGGTTATTGCGTGAATTACGCAGGGCTTGGTTTGATCTCTGGCAATTTTAAGGGCGGCACGAAGCTGCTCAATATTGTGACCGTCGACGGGTCCTATATACTTAAAGCCTAAGCATTCGAAAAGATTATTGCGGTAGACCAGACGGGTAAACATCTTCTTCAGCCTTGAAAGACCGCTATGGATCGGTTTACCTATAAGGGGGATTTTAAAGAGCAGGTTTTCGGTTCCCGTTTTAAAGCGGTAATATCCCGGTTTTAAACGGATTCGTTTCAGATGAGCCGACATAGAACCGATGTTTTTGGAGATCGACATCTTATTATCGTTAACGACGACGATAAAGTTGCCTTTACTTCCGCCGATATTATTAAGTGCTTCGAGAGCGAGTCCTCCCGTCATAGAGCCGTCTCCTATTACGGCAAGGCTGGTGCAGTTTTTACCTTTAAGGACGCTCGCCTTATAGATTCCGTAGGCGGCGGCAAGAGAATTGCTGGCGTGACCTGTTACAAAGGGATCGTAAACGCTCTCGTTTGGCCGCATAAATCCCGAAATTCCGTTTTCCTTACGGATGGTTCCGAAATCACCGTAACGTCCGGTTATAAGCTTATGAGTATAACACTGATGCCCGACGTCGAATATGATCGAATCTTCGGGAGCATTCAGCACGCTGTGAATAGCGACGGTAAGCTCAACGGCTCCGAGATTTGAAGCAAGGTGACCTCCGTTTTTTGAAACGGTATTTATAAGAAGGTCGCGTACTTCTTCGCAAAGCGAGTTAAGCTCGTTTATATTAAGTTTTTTAAGGTCTTCGGGGGTTTTTATACCTTCTAAAAACTTATATTCCAAAATATCTACTTCCTATCAGTAATCTCGTATACAAAGATGATCGGCAAGGTCGGAAAGATCCTTAGCCTTATCGCCAAACACGGTAAGAGAAGCCTTGGCTTCTTCGGTAAGAGCGACTACCCTGCGTTTACATTCTTCTATTCCCAGAAGGGAAACGAAGGTCGATTTATCGTTTTCCTTATCGCTGTGAACGGGCTTACCCAGCTTTTCGGCGGAGCCTGTTTCGTCGAGAATATCGTCGACCATCTGAAAAGCAATTCCGACGGCTTCGGCATATTCTTCAGCGGCGCTTATCTGCTCCGGTTCAGCTCCCGCAAGCAGACAACCGATCACGCAGGCGGCTTTAATGAGAGCGCCCGTTTTAAGTCGGCAAATAAGGGACAAAATCGCTTCATCGGCCGCTTTTTCTTCAAAAAGAAGGTCGGTCGTCTGACCGCCTATCATACCGTTTATTCCCGCAAATTCGGATAAAACGGAGATAGCCTTAATTACGTTCTCGGGCGGAACACCCTCGGTTTTCGAGGCGACCCCGAAGGCTTCGGTAAGAAGCGCATCTCCTGCAAGAAGGGCGTTTGCTTCGCCGAATTTTATATGACAGGAGGGTTTACCTCTTCGCATATCGTCGTTATCCATACAGGGAAGATCGTCGTGAATAAGAGAATAGGTATGAATAAATTCGATAGCGGCCTCGAAGTTTTTAGTATGATCCCCCTGACCGCCGCAAAGAGTATAAAACTCTCGTATAAGGAAGGGGCGGAGACGTTTTCCTCCGATCAGCAGACTATACCGACAGGCCTCGGCGACAACCGAATACTCTTCATTTTCTTCACGTATAAGGCCCGAAAGGTATTCCTCGAATCGGGCGGCGTAGTTTTTGATCTTTTCGCTTATCATAATCTAACCTTCGTTTTGAAGTTTTTCTATCTTCTGCTTTGCGGCCTCTAAGGTCTCGGCACAGTATTTTGAAAGCTTTACGCCCTCCTCATACAGTTTAACCGATTCGTCGAGGGTTACCGTATTATCGTTTAGTTTTTCGGCGATCTGCTCAAGGGCGGCGTAGGCCTCCTCAAAGCTTAGCTTTTTCTCGGACATTATTTTACCTCCGTAAGGTTTTGAATAATACAATCGGCAGAGCCGTCGGCAAGGCGTAGCTTTATACTGTCGCCAACCGAAAGCTGACCTACAGACGTTACGAGCCTGCCCTGCTTTTCGGCAGTTGCAAAGCCTCTCGTTAAGGTCTTCATCGGACTCAGCGCTTCGATCAGGGATACTTTATTTAAAAAGTCGTTTTCTTTTTTTGTTATGAGCTTTTCAAACTGTGAGCAGATGCGATCGGCCAAACGGTCGACCGACAGACTGCGCTTTGCGATAATACTGTCTTCGGGGGAAGAAAAGATCAGCGAACCCTTTATAAGCGAAAGGTTCTTTTCGCGACCCGCGATCTTTTCGGTAAGCGTCATCTTAAGGTTTCGCTCCATCCGTAAGACGTTATCTAAAATAAGCCTTGCGTCGGGTACTGCAAGCTCTGCGGCAGCAGAAGGGGTAGGTGCACGGAGATCGGCAACGAAATCACAGATCGTAAAATCGGTTTCGTGACCGACTGCGGATATTACGGGGATCGGCGATACCGATAGCTTTCGGGCAAGATCCTCGTCGTTAAAGCACCAAAGATCTTCTATAGAACCGCCACCCCTTCCGATGATTATCAGGTCGGCATCGGTTTTATAGACCTTATCCAGCGCGGAAATAAGACTTTTCGGCGCTTCGGCTCCCTGAACGGTCGCGGGACAAAGCAGTATATCGCAAAGGGGATATCTACGGGAGAGCACGTTAAAAATATCCCGCACGGCGGCACCCGTTTCGGAGGTTATTACGGCCACCTTTTTCGGAAATTTGGGAATAGGCCTTTTACGGGCTTCGTCAAACAGACCTTCGGCCAAGAGCTTCTTCTTGATCTCTTCAAGTCTTGCCATAAGGTCACCCTCTCCGTCGGGTACCATATTTTCAGCATAAAGCTGATAAGCGCCGTCACGCTCGTAAACCGAAATTCTTCCCGAGCAAACGACCTTCATTCCGTCCTTCGGAACAAAGCGAAGCCTTGCGGCATTTCCTCTGAATATTACGCATTTAAGCGCGGCAGTATCGTCTTTTAGAGTGAAATACATATGTCCGCTGGAAAAATGCGCCTTAAAATTCGATATCTCTCCGACAACGCTTATATACGAAAGCCTAGAATCGCCCTCGAACAGACTTTTGATATAAAGATTTAACTGCCCGACGGTGACGGTGTTGAATGACATAGCTCAGCGTCCTTTATCCGCGACTTCTTATATAAGAGCCGAGTATTCCGTTAGCAAAGGAAGCGTCCTGATCCGTAGCGTACTTCTTTACAAGCTCGATAGCCTCATTGGCCGAAACCGAATCGGGAATATCGGGAAAGAACATAATTTCAGCAATTGCGAGACGCAGAGCCGCAAGGGATACCTTTGATATTCTCTCAAGCTTCCAGCCCTTGGCATATTCGCTTATTACCGCGTCTACCTCGGCAATATTTGCAATAGTCTGCTCTACGACGCAGCGGCAGTAGGCGTCCTCAACGTAAAGTCCTGCCTCATCGGCCACGAAAAAAAGCTCGTCGGCAGTCTCGGGACTGAAGCTGTATTCGAAAAGCAGAATAAAAGCCTGTTCTCTTGATTCTTTTCTGGTCATAACGCACCTCATAACACGCATATTTATACATAGTATATTTTAACTCATTATCTTACTTTTTTCAAGGCTTTTATGCAGAATATTCTGCATATTTTATATATAAATAAATTTAAAGTTGTAAAATGGCGAAATATCTGTTATAATGTACGGACAAAGATGAGAAAGCGGATGTGAAAAAGTATGGCAATTGAATTCAGAACCGGATTTTTAGGCTTCAATAAGGACGACGTTCTAAATTACGTTCATCTTAAGGACCGCGAACTAAAGCTTCTTTCTTCGGAGCTCGGTGCCAAGATCAAGGAACTCGAAGAGCGACTCGAAGCGCTTAAAAAGGAGCACCTGTCCGACCTTGAGACCATCGAGAGACTCAGCAAGACCAACGCCGAGCTTAATATCAGGGTAGCCGAATACGACAGCAAGAGCGCCGAGATCGACGCTATGAGCGCAAAGATAGGAAAGCTGTACCTTGTATCCCGCTCTACCGCGAAAACCGTAGTAGACGAGGCGCAGTCAAGCGCTCAGATCTTAGACGCTCAGACCGACAAGAGCCTTCAGAACATTGAAAGCGCGCAAGCCTCTCTCAAGGAGCTTGCTGACGAAATACTTTCGGCATCTCAGGGCTTCGTAAGCCGTATAGGAGAATTTAACCGAACCCTTGAGGACGCGAAATCGAAGGTCGACGAAAACAAAAGCAATTCTTCTGCGGTAAGCGAAGAGTTCGCAGAGCTCTACGCCAAGCTTTAGTATTATGAGAGAGATACGTCTTAACGTTTCGGAGCTTGGCTCCCTTGCAGATTCCGTTTCTGCGGGCGACCGAGTAATTCTTTCGGGCACGGTATATACCGCTCGCGACGCCGCTCACAAGCGCTTTTTTGAGCTTTTGGACAGCGGTTCTGAACTACCTTTTGAAATTAACGGCGCCGCAATATATTACGCAGGGCCTACCCCTACCCCCGAGGGAATGGCTATAGGCAGCTGCGGACCTACTACCTCTTCAAGAATGGACACCTACGCTCCGAGACTTCTCGATCTGGGTCTTAAATGTATGATAGGAAAGGGCGAAAGAAGCGACGAGGTCTGTGACGCTATCCTTCGAAACAAGGCCCTCTATCTTTGCGCGGTAGGCGGTGCGGGTGCTCTTGCCTCCATGTGTATAACCGAGTGTGAGGTAATAGCCTTTGAGGAACTTGGCTGTGAATCGGTTAAAAAGCTTACCTTTAAAGATTTTCCGCTTATCTGCGCCATAGACGGAAAGGGCGGAAATCTGTTTAAATAATTTCAGCGAGAAAGTATTTATACTTCTCGCTTGTTTTATAGGTGATATTATGCTTAAAAACTCAAAATGGATATGGTGTAACGCTTCTCCGCAGGCCGACGAATACGGAGAATTTTACAGTAGCTTCGAGTATAGCGGCGGAAGGCTTCGTCTTGCCGTTTCAGCCGACAGTAACTACGCCGCATATATTAACGGTAGACTTGCCGCCTTCGGACAGTATGCGGATTTTCCTTACGATAAGATATACGACGAAATCGACCTAAGCGAGTTTGCGACCATCGGGAAAAATCATCTTGCGATAGTAGTATGGTACTACGGTACGGGCACTACTCAGGTTTACTTTAAGGGAAACGCAGGCCTGCTTTTCGCGCTTTCTGAGGACGGTAAGGCCCTTTGCAGAAGCGACGAAAACACCCTTTCGAGAATGAGTCGTGCTTACAAAAGTCATATTGAAAAAAGCATTACGTCGCAGGTCGGCTTCAGTTTCTTCTACGATGCAACTTCAGAGGATAAATGGATGAACGGACTTCTCGACGGCTTCGGCGCTTCTTCCGTTGTAGACCAGAAGCTTCCTCTGCGACCCCGTCCGTGTAAGAAGCTTTATCTTGATATTCCCCGAAAAGGCACCGAAATAAGACGCTTCTCCGACACCGATATTCTTTTCGACCTCGAGATAAACGAGGTTGGCTTTATAAAGTTGGACCTTGACTCTAAGGAAGAGCAGGAGCTTACCGTTTCCTACGGCGAGCATATTGCCGACGGCCTTGTCAGAAGAAAAATAGGAGAAAGGGATTTCAGCGTTCAGATAAAGGTAGGAAAAGGCAATACCGTTTATACCAATCCCTTCAGAAGGCTCGGATGCAGGTATCTGCAGGTAAGGTCGGAGGCTCCGATCAGAATAAACGAAATCGCCATAATTCCGACGCTTTATCCCGTAAATATCCTTCCCCGCCCCGAGCTTACAAAGGAGGAGAACGACATATACGATATAAGCCTTCGCACCCTCAGACTTTGTATGCATGAGCACTACGAGGACTGCCCTTGGAGGGAGCAGGCGCTTTACTGTATGGATAGTCGCAACCAGATGCTTTTCGGATATTACGCATTCGGCGAATACGAATTCCCCCGCGCAAATCTTCAGCTTATATCGAAGGACGACCGCACAGACGGCCTGCTTTCGATATGCTATCCCATAAACAAGGATCTCGTTATCCCCTCCTTCTCTCTACACTATTTCACGCAGTGTCTCGAATACTTTGAGTATTCGAAGGATATCTCCCTTTTGGAAGAGGTTTACCCCAAGCTTTCGAGCATTTTAAAGGTATTCACCGATAAAATGGAGACCGAAGGAGAGGTCATTCTCCCCTTTAAGGGAATGTGGAACTTCTACGAATGGAGCAACGGTCTTGACGGGCACGGCGGTTATAATGCTGATATTCCCGATATGCCGCTGAACGCTCTTTTATCCTTAGCGCTTCAAAAATGGATTCTATATGCAAGGCGCTTAATAAGCCTACTCGCTACTTGGCAATTGCCGAAAAGCTTAACCAAAGCATAAACAAGGTATTCTTCGACAAAGAAAGAGGGCTTTACTTCGATCAGGCGGATACCAAACGCTTCAGCAAGCTATCTAACTCCCTTGCTATTCTTTGCGGTGCGGCAGACCCCGACGTATCTCATAATATATGCGACAAAATGCTGAACGGAGACGGGCTTACCGAAATTACGCTAAGTATGAATACCTTTTTCTTTGACGCACTGATAAAATGCGATAAAGAGGCCTATAAAGCCGATATACTTCGCATAATCGAAGAAAAGTACCGTCCTATGGTCGATTACGGAGTCGGTACGGTATGGGAGACCGAGCTCGGCGAAGCCGATTTCGGCAACGCGGGAAGTCTCTGCCACGGTTGGAGCGCTACGCCGATCTATTATTACGCTATTTTAAAAAAATAATGCCGACTACGCAATTTTTTCTTGAAATTCTATGATTGTTGTAGTATTATAAAAAAAAGAGCTTTTTGCAGACAGAAGTGTTTGCGAGATGCCCTTTGAGAATTTAGGAGGAACCTATGCCAACCAATAATACCTATAAGCTTGAAACCAAACGCAAGAATCTCTACCTCAGAATCGCTAAAGGGCATTTTGCTACAGGCCGTTCTCATATCAATTATTATATTGATATCACGACCCAAAAGAGCCGTCTTTCCGAGGCCAAGGCCGTAGCACAGGAGCTTCTCTCCTACTATAACGCAAGTACAGCTATAGACGCTATTCTTTGTCTTGACGGTACCGAAGTGATCGGAACCTGTCTCGCGGAAGAGCTTACCAAGAATCACTTTTTAAACATCAACGCTCATCAGACCATCTACGTCGTCACCCCTGAGCACACCGCAAACAGTCAGCTTCTCTTCCGCGACAATATCGCTCCTATGATAAAGGGCAAGCACGTGCTTATCCTTGCCGCTTCGGTCGTTACGGGATATACCGCAAACGCCGCCATAGAAGCAGTTAAATACTACGGAGGTATGACGGTCGGAATCGCTTCTATCTTCGCCACCGTCGACGAATGCAACGGTTATAAGGTTCAGTCGGTCTTCAATCCTACCGACCTTCCCGATTATGCGACCTATTCGTCCAACGATTGTCCTCTTTGCAAGAAGGGCGTTAAGATTGATGCGCTTGTAAACACCTTCGGTTTCTCGAAGCTCTAATAAAAAAACAAACGAGGTATCAGCTCCTATTTTGATACCTCGTTCTTCTTTTTCGATCTTGAAGCGTTCACTACAAAATCCGTATTAAAAAAGGGCTTAACCCCCTAAACATCACGCAAGGCGGCTCCACCACAAAACCGCCAAGGTGCAACATATAGAATATGTTGAGAAAGACAACCGCGGAAAATGCTTTCCGCAGTTATTATAATACCATATATTACATAAAAATGCAAGCATTTTTATAAAATGTCCGCTCGAACGAACAGATGAACGGTATAAAACACGTTACTGATCCACAGTAAATCCATCATTTCCGAAAAATCCTTCGGAAAACGCTCGGATCTCTTTTTCAAGCAACGAGATCACGGTGTTTTGTGATCTATCGCCGTGAACGTACCTGATAATCGCCTGACCCGCCGCGTTACAAAGCTCGTCGTGAGTCTCATAATAATTCTCGAGCAGGAACCAGGTATACTGAACCAGACGAAAATCTCCGTAAACGTTACGGTCGGTACCGCCATAGACCTCATAAACGTCGCAAAGTCCTCTTTTTAGAATTTCCAGGGTCGTGCTGAGCGGAATATTTACGCGGCCTCTCGGCTTCCAAAGAGGATGAGGGTCACGATATATTCGTTATCGTCATATAACGGCATAGAGCGGTCAAGACCGACGACAGACACCGTCTGCGGCTTATCGGCTAAGAGGACCCTCGGCGTAACGTTATACTTAAAATAAAGATCACTCATAACAAAAACTCCTTTATACCTTCCGGAATATATTTATAGTCAAGTTTTTCTCCGGTTATCGGATGAATGAAGGAAATTCGGAAGCTATAAAGCTCTATTCCCCTTTCATTCGCTCGGCCGCCGTATTTTCTGTCGCCGACTATCGGCATTTTGCGGGAAGCAAACTGAACTCTTATCTGATGGGTTCGGCCGGTATAAAGCTTGACCCGCACAAGGGTTTCCGTATTAAATCTTTCCAATACCGTATAGGAAAGCTTTGCCTTTTTTACTCCCCTTCTCTCCCGCTTGACGACGTAGGTTTTGTTCCTACCGGAGTCTTTAAACAGAAGGTCTTCAAAAACACCGTTGTCATCTTCGGGAGAGCCTTCGACAAAAGCAAGGTATTCTTTAACAAACTTAGTATGGTCTGTCGCTTGCGCCGAAAGGTCTGCGGCGGCTTTTTTACTTAGCGCATAAACCATCAGTCCCGAAACCTCACGGTCGAGACGGTGTATCGGAAAGACCTCGGAAACACCAAGGTCTTTTTTTATAAGTTCCGGAAGGCTTGACGCACCCGATGCATCGGCAGCGGATAAAACGCCTCTCGGCTTTACGCAGACCGCAATATCGTCATCACGATATAATACTTCTATCATTTTATCTTACGGCCTTCTATATAAAAGCGCTTATCGTCGGCGTGACCCATAGAAAAGGTCTTGCGCGGAAGCGAGCCGTCCTGATCGACGGCAGAGAAAAGTTCGCTTTTTTCCATACCGTCAAAGATAAAGCCTACCGCATCTTCGTCACGGCAAAGTCTTTCGACCTCTTCGGTTCCGTGAATATAATCGATTTCCACCTTTGGATTTTCTTTAAGATAGTCGTCAAGATAGGTCTGAAGGGTTCCTACGGGAAGCTTAGAGGTAGGAACGAGAGAAAGCTTTTCGGTTCCGTTTTTATCCGAGATTTCGAAGGTGTGAAGCGCTTCGCCCGATTTTTCTGCGTTTCTTTTTTCGAGATAAGCCATTACCTCATTCTTATCAGCACCGAAAAGGACGCGGTAGATAGGTTCAAACTCAATAGCAGGATTATGAATATTAACTATCTCGACGAGTGCAAATCGGGAAAGCTCGGTGCCGTTTAGCTTATGACATTCCTTTGCCGTCGCCAGAGAATGATTTCCGTCTCCTACCGCAAAGAGGAAACCGTCTTTAACGAGACCTGCAAGGGCTTCGTTAATTTTATTCTGTGCGTCGGTCTCGACCTTATAGCCCTCAATATGACCTCCGTTTTGCATAAGCTCGAAATCGTAAAGCTTTTTAAGGCCTTCTTTATTTACCGAGCCGATAACGGTATCATCGGGATCGTCGATAAATACAAGAACGTGAGGGAACTCAATAGGCGCGTCCTTGCGGATCTTAACACGGGGAGGAATACGCTCTGCTACCGTCTGCTCGGTGGCGCGGGTAAGGGCCTTCTTACCGGGTTCGTACTCATAGTCGGAAAGGTCGATAGCACCGAGAATTCCTTTGCGAACGGCTCCGCCGACGATTTCGCGCTCGATATAGACCATACTGTCGTTAAGGGTCTCGAATACATCGCCTTCAAGATATTCGTTCATAGCCGCATTGATTTTAGCGATATGTTCGTCGGTCTCGCTGAGATAGATCTCAGGCAGGGTAAGACGAAGGGTAGAGGGGCTATCCCCTACATTTTCTTCAACCTGATTCCAGTATTTTTTATCAGAAGTATACTGGTCGCAGGCGATAACCGCCCATTTATCGAAATCGGCTTTAGGAATAAGAATATTTGCGGGATAAAGATACTTTTTCATAATTACGCTCCAAAAAAAACATACTTACATTATGATAATATAATTCAGTGCCGAAATCAAGAAAAAGTTAACGCGGCACCCGAAAAGGTACCGCGTTTGGCATACAAAATTTTTAGGCACAAGAATTTTTTGTTTTTAAGAGTCGGTTTTTTCGCCCGAACAACCGCAGGTGCGGCTACTGTCGTTTTTCGCGCTTTTTCCGCACTCTCCCGCATAGGGACAGCCGATGCATTTAGCGCCGCGTTTCTTTTTCTTAACGATATAAGCGATGGCGCCGCCGATTATAACGATTATCACACCGATAATAATAAGGTCGATAGGTCCCAAAACTTGAACTCCTTAGTTTTTAGATTATTTGCTTAAAGCATAGTCGTTTTTTAACTTGTTGTTAGTTCTTACGATAAGAAAAGCAAGTACGGCAACCGCTACGGCAACGACCGCCCAGCCGAGAACGGGGATCCAGGGCTCTCCGAAGCTTCCGCCCGTAAAGAGGGTTCCGAAGAAGAAGGTTAAAAAGCCGATGGTATAGCCCACGGCAAGCTGAAGTCCTATTCCGCCCCAAAGCCATTTTGCGCTCTTCATCTCACTGTTCATAGCGCCGATAGCGGCAAAGCAGGGAGGAGTAAAGAGGTTAAACATCAAGAACGCGAGAGCGGCAACGGCCGTCATAGGCATATAGTCGGCAACTGCGGTACCCGAAAAGCCTTCAGCAATACCGAGACCTTCCTCGTCCATAATTGCGCCGAACATAAAGCAGGTCGCAAGAGTAGAAACAACACATTCCTTGGCAATAAATCCGGTAAGTGCCGCCGCGGCAAACTTCCAAAGGACAACTCCGACGATAGGAGCAAAAAGATATGCGAAGGGGGTTGCTATGGTAGCAAGTATTGAGTTGCTTGCATCGGCATTTACCTCACCAAAGGTCCAGGTGAAGTTCTGCATAAGATAAACGGCAAAATTACATACGAGGATTATGGTTCCCGCCTTAACAATGTAAGCCCAGCCGCGTCCGCACATAGAGGCGAAGGCTCTCCGGAGAGAAGGTGCCTTATATTCGGGAAGCTCCATAATAAAGAAGGACTTTCTAACCTTGTGTCCCGTAACAGCGTTAACAAGAAGGGCACAGAAGAAGATAAGAATAATTCCTACGAAGTACATAATAGTACCTACCCAGCCGTTTCCGGGGAAGAAAGCGCCTACGAAGAGGGCGATAACAGGAAGCTTTGCTCCGCAGGGCATAAAGGGGGTAAGCATTGCGGTAGCTCTGCGTTCACGCTCGTTTCGAATGGTACGGCAGGCCATTATTCCGGGAATGGCACAGCCCGTTCCGATAACGAAGGGAATGACCGATTTACCTGAAAGTCCGACCTTTTTAAAGATGGGATCGAGTACGACCGAAACACGGGCCATATAACCGCAGTCCTCAAGCAGAGCTATGAGGAAGTACATTACCATTACCAGGGGCAGGAAGCCGACAACGGCTGCAACGCCTTCGATAATACCTTCAAGGACAAGGGCCTGAAGAATAACGTTTGCCCCCGACATCCAGCCTGCGACGAGCTCTTTAAACATACCTATGTAGCCCACAAGTCCCGGGAAGGGGGTTCCTTCGATTCCTTCGGCTAGCCAGGGACCTACCCAGGCCTGCGATATTTGGAAAATGAGGAACATAACTACGGCAAATATGGGAATACCTGCCCATTTGTTTGTAAGAACGGCGTCGATCTTATCCTGAAAATTTTTGTTCTTCGAAAGTATCTTTCTCGTTTCGACCTCGGCGACAACACCGTTTACGAAATCGAAGCGTTTTTTGTCGGCCTCGATAACGGCATTTTTGTCGGTAAGGTCAACTCCCGTCTGTACAAAGGGGGCAGAATGAGTCTCGGTAGACTTTGCAGCAGATACAGCGGCCGCTACAAGCTCTTTAAGACCTTTTGAGGAGGTCGATATCGTATTAACAACGGGACAACCAAGCTTTGCGGAAAGAGCGGCGGTATCGATGACCGTCTCCTTCTTCTCGTTTACGTCGCTTTTATTAAGGGCAACTACAACGGGAATTCCGAGCTCTAAAAGCTGCGTCGTGAAGAAAAGGCTTCGGCCGAGGTTGGTGGCGTCGACGATATTTATAATAACGTCGGGATTCTCCTTCTTAACGTAGGAGCTCGTTATGCTTTCCTCCGAGGTAAAGGGCGACATCGAATAAGCGCCCGGAAGATCGACCGCAATAAGCTCGGTTTCGTTTCCCGCATAGCTTTTTTTAATAGGACTCTGCTTCTTTTCTACCGTAACACCGGCCCAGTTTCCGACACGCTCGTGCTTTCCCGTAAGCGCGTTGTACATCGTGGTTTTACCGCTGTTAGGGTTTCCTGCTAAAGCAACTCTCATATACTGCCTCCTGATATTTTTTGGTTTTTATCTTCGGTTAGCGGAGGCTAACCGAGTTTTAAAATAAAAAGTGGGATATTTCCCACGATTTAAATTTTTATAGCTTCGGCAAGCTGATAATCGATATTATATCTTCCCTCTTTAATGGAAACGACACAGCCGCCTTTAAGATGTGATATAACGGTAATAGGCTGACCCGCGTAGCAACCAAGAGTAAAGAGGAAGGAATCCAGTTCTTCGTCGTCGGTTGCGATTTCTTTAATGATATATTCTTCGCCGATCTGTGCTTCCTTAAGGGTCATATCTGCCTCCGCTGAAAATAACGCTTTTCGTGGTTAGCCTTCGCTAACCGTATTGTATTATACTATCATACTCTCCGTTTGTCAACACTTTTTTGGAAAAATTTTTAAAATTTTTTTCAAGGCGCATTGTAAAATGAACCTGCAATAGTAAGAAAACAGAAAAAAGTATCCATAGTGACGAACCTGTGGTAGAATTGAGATTGGACAACAACAATTCTGAAAGGAACATCACTATGGACATTCTAAAGTATACCACAAA
>CASFDQ010000035.1 GCA_949293385.1 uncultured bacterium
ACCTTCTATTCAAGCGCATATAATATAGTAGGCAACCACGGCTCCTCTTACGGAGAGGGTATAGCGCTTACACGACCGAAGAACTATTTTGAAAATCTTACTTATATTTGGCCATACACAGTAACGTCGGCCAAATATAAAGTATATGAGGGTTCAGGCAAAACCAACTCTATGACGGTACAGCTTTGTAGCACCTCGGCGGCATGGAATCAAAGTACGGTTACCTACAACAACCTTTCTAATCTTAAAACACCTACCGACAGTCTTACGATAAACAAATCGGGTTGGTACAATTTTAACATAACTCCTCTTGTGAAGGATTGGCTAAAATACGCCCGTGGTGAAGGCGGTTATACCTACTACCGCGGTTTTGCGTTAAAGGCATCTGCAACAGGGGTGTCAAGCAAGCATTTCTGCTCGGCAAACTACAGCGGTTCCCTTACCCCGTCGATAATTATAAATTACACCGGAGTTCCTATTCAAGATTTAGGAGAAGTATCGGCATGGGGTAAACATATTGTTTGCGATGCTTCATATTATTCTTTTATTGTCCCGAGTTCTGGTATTTATTATCTTTCGACTACAATAACTAACGGACCCGGACAAAGCTCGTCAAATACCGAAATTACTGTTTTGAATACAAGCTACAACCAAATCGCTTATAACCAAGACGGGTTAAACATTAATTGTCTATCTCGTATAGAAACACAGCTATCGGCCGGGAAATATTTTGTGTATGTTTCTGACTACAACAACCTTGGTGAAAGAGTTTGCTATTTTATAATAGAAAAAAGTGGTGAACTACAAGATTCGACATATGTAGCATACCATGAAAATATTTATGAGTTTAAAAAAATAAGTGATGCAGATATAACAACTAATTGTTTAGCTTACGCTTTGAATAGAACCGGATGGCTTTCAACCGCAGGTTTCACTCGCTCAAATTTGGTCAGTAAAATGCAGGATTATGGGTACTCATACACCTCACAAGCAGTAGAAAATTGCGTCGTCGCTTATTACAATGCCAATGTTTATGGCATTAGCGAAATTACCCATTTTGCAAGAATTGACAACGGCATTGTTACATCTAAGATAGGAGAGCTTGAGGTGATGCAACACCCCAGCTACGATGCTTATTTTCCAAATGTTATTAACGGATACGGAATGGCGTATGCCTTCTTCATTAAAATTTCGAATTGAGGTGATTTGTTGTGAGAAGAATAGCGGCTATATTTGTTTTGATATCAATTTGCTTCTCCGTTACGGGATGTGGAAAACAAATTTTATCAGAATCGGAAAAATCGCTCGACACCATTAACCTTTCCTATACCGAAAACGACGTGTTATCTGAAGAAGAATATGCCGAACTTAAAAGTAAGATAAAATATGTCGATGTTGAAAAATATTTGCATCTAAGTCATATTACGTACGGTGCAGACATATCCGTTTTTGAAGATAACTGCCTGCTTGGAATTCGTGCTATTCCTGTGATGATAGACGATCTTTTCGACGATGAAAAAGTCAGGGATTGGCAATTGGAAGATGGGTATATAGCAAGCGTAATATTTGCTCTACTACGGGTAGATGAAAGTTTAGAGTTCGAATCTATCGATATAGGCACAACCGTAACCGAAAGTTATTACGGAGATAAAATACGAAACCTGTTTAAATTCAGTAAAGAAAAAATACCCGAAATTATAAATTCTGATAAAGAATTTAGCCAAAAGCTGGAAGAACTTAAACAATTCGGAGTGCTTGCCGTTCCTTACGTATTGGATGAAACAAAAAACGGCAAAACCGAATATGAAGAATTCTTTATTGCAATAGGACTTCATGTGACGGTTCTTGATTACTGTACACATTGTATCGACCACAGTTACGAAAGCCTTAAAACGGGCGAGGTTTTTATTGGCGAAGAAGATTTTTTATATAACAGCGAAAAATTCGATTATACCGAATGGCTTTCGGATAACCAAGAAGATCTTAGAATAATTTTTAAGTATCTCGATGAAAACTGTTTGTAACGGAGGCTGCTATGAGAATTTTTTTAATTTTAGTTCTTTGTTTTACAATATGTTTAGCTTCGGTCGCCTGCAGTGCAAATGACGATAGTATAAGCGCTTCTTTAGAAAGCATAAATATTCGGTATACAGATAGCGATAATTGGCCGGAGGCACCTGAGGACGAATACTATAATATTTGCGAATTTTTAAATCGTTTCTTTTACGCTATCGACCATAGCGAGTATCACTTGTCCGAACGAACTCCTTATACGTACAAGAATATAGAGCCGCAGGCCGACCAAGCGTCGCGGGTTAATCTGTATGGAGTACCGGTAATTTTACAAAGAATTGAAAACCTGCAAACTTCCAACGATACGGAAATTGTGCATCAAAGAGAGTTTTTAGCATCCGTTTTATTTGCTATTTGGAGGATTAACGAAGATGATGCCTTTGAAATAAGCGGGTATAACGAATATTTAAAAACATCGCCCGATCCCGTTATTGGAATTGATAATATAAGTTATATTAAAAATGCTTACGAATACGTTAAAACAAACGCGCCAAAAATTATTTCATCGGAATATAGTGTGGAAGAAAAAATAAAAAAGCTACGAATCTGCGGTATTTTGGCACTGCCTTATGTTTTCGAGGAAATTAAAAACGGACATACCGAATACGAGGCATATTTTTATGAGCTCGGGTTACATCTGACTGTTGCTCAATATATGGATTACATTATTCACTCGTCCGACTTGCAAACCGCCTACCTGGAAATAAAGGAAAACGAATTAGCGGAGGGTTTTGATTATTCCGAATGGCTAAGAGACAAGGCACCTTATCTAAGAGTGATGTTTAAGTATCTTGATGAACTTTGTTCCGAGTACGAAGCGGAGCAAAATAAATAATAAGCATTAAAGCGTCGGGTGGCTTCGGCCATCCGATTTTTTTGCATAAAATTCCGTTTTTTCTCTTGAAGATTTTGCTATTATAGTATATAATATATTAAATATTGCTATTATGGAGTTACTATGTCAATAAATATCTCGAATCAGCAGATAATTGATAATATGCTTGGCTATATCGAAAGGGTAAAGGAAATTCTTCCAAACCTCTACGATCATCAGCCTCTCGCCTGTATAAATACCTACGGTTGTCAGCAGAACGTTGCCGACAGTGAAAAAATCAAGGGTATTTTAGAAGCAATGGGCTACGCTTTAACCGAGGACTATACCGAAGCCGATTTCGTCCTTTTTAACACCTGCGCCGTAAGAGGTCACGCCGAGGACCGCGTTTTCGGTAACATCGGCCGAACTAAGCAGCTTAAAAAGGATAAGGGCGGCGTTTTAGTTGCCGTCTGCGGCTGTATGGCGCAGCAGGAAACAATCTGCGATAAGGTCAAAAAAAGTTACCCTTATGTGGATATGCTTTTCGGAACTCATCATATTCAGAATATTCCCGAATATATCTATAGGCGCCTTACGGGCTCGGGTAGAATTTTCGATATTTCTACCGAATTTAATGAGGTGGTCGAAGGCCTGCCCGTTCACCGCGACGGTAAGATAAAGGGCTGGCTTCCGATAATGCACGGCTGCGACAATTTCTGCACCTACTGTATCGTGCCCTACGTCAGAGGCCGAGAGAGATCCCGAAAGCCCGACGACGTAATAGCCGAAGCCAAAAGTATGATAGCCGCGGGCTTTAAGGAAATAATGCTTCTGGGTCAGAATGTAAACTCCTACGGAAAGGGTCTTAGCGAAGATATAAATTTCGCAGAGCTTCTTCGCAGAATAAACTCGATAGAGGGCGATTTCAGAATTCGCTTTATGACCTCTCATCCTAAGGACTGTACGGTGGAGCTTTTAGAAGCGGTAAGAGACTGCGAAAAGGTAGAGCGTCATCTTCACCTGCCTTTTCAGTCGGGAAGCGACCGAATACTGAAACAGATGAATCGCCGTTACGACAGTGAGGGCTATTTAAACCTCATTAAAAAAGCCAAAGAGCTTATCCCCGGCGTCACCTTCACAAGCGATATTATCGTGGGCTTCCCCGGCGAGACCTACGAAGACTTTAAAGAGACCCTGAGGGTAGTAAAAGAGGTCGGTTTCCAAGCCCTCTTTACCTTCATCTATTCTCCCCGAAACGGAACTCCTGCCGCTCAGATGGATGACCCCGTATCCCGAGAGGAAAAGGGCGTCCGGTTCAGCGAGCTTCTGGCCGTTCAGGAGGAGATATCTAAGAAAAACTATGCCTCCTACGTCGGAACTACCCACCGCGTCCTCTGTGAAGAGTCGGTAGGGCAGGGAAGACTTTCGGGCAAGACCTCCGCTTCGGTGGATATCGAATTCGAGGGCGACGAAAGCCTTATCGGTAAGTTTTTAGAGGTAAGGGTCGATAGATTTACAAATGTCCTTGAAGGAACAAAAATATAAAAGAAAGAAGAATAAAAAATGGACGTAATCAAGCTTACAAGAGAACTCGGAGCCGCTATTCAGCAGACCGAGGAATACAAAAACTTTATGGCCGCTAAGGTTAAAAACGATAACGATACTCTTCTTCAGGAGCAGATAGGCGACTTTAACCTTTTAAAGCTTCAGCTCGACGCCGAGCACGAAAAGGAAGAAAAGGACGAGGAAAAGATCCGCGAGATAAATCAGAAGATCGTCGAGCTCTATAACGTTATAATCTCGGGAGAAGCAATGACCGAGTATAACAAGGCCGTTTCCGCGTTCAGAACGCTCACTGACAAAATATCCAACATCCTTCTTATGTGTGAAAACGGC
>CASFDQ010000036.1 GCA_949293385.1 uncultured bacterium
AAAAGGGATAAGCAAAGGAGAAAAGCAATTGTTTTTTTATTTTTAAACCCCCGTTAAACGGATTTTTTAAGGACAACGCGTCCTTTTCGTTAATATTATCACAGGTCTCTATTTTTGTCAAATTATTGGCTGAATTTTATAGGCATATCCTTTTCGACCTTGACCGAAACTATCTCGCCCGTCGGGTCGGAAGGTAAGGGGAAGGAAAGGCGGGTATAGTTTTCGGTATATCCCTCGGCGAAGCCGTCTTTATACCGCTCTACAAGAACAGCCTCGGTCTTTCCGACCTGCGATTTAAGGAAAGCCTCCTCGCACTCCTCGGCGGCCTTTGCCATAACGGCGGCACGGCGGTCCTTTTCGGCGGGCTCGACCTGATCCTTAAGGGCGGCGGCAACGGTACCCTGCCTTTTTGAATAGGCGAAGACGTGGGCTCTCGCAAAGCCGATCTCCTTTAAAAAGGCGACGCTGTCGTTAAACTCCTCCTCGGTCTCCCCCGCAAAGCCGACCATAATGTCGGTCGTTATCGAAGGGTTTTCGAACCGTTCTCTTATCCTTTTTACAAGGTCGCGGTAGAAGGCGGTATCGTAGTGACGGTTCATACGCTTAAGGGTCGTATCCGAGCCCGACTGAAGGGCAAGATGAAACTGAGGACAGAATTTTTTCTCCCTTTTAAGGCTTTCGAGGGTATCGTCGCTTATGTGATCGGGCTCTAAGGAGCCGAGACGTATCCGCTTTATGCCCTCAGGCTTAGCGGCGGCAGATACTGCGTCGCATATAGTTTTTCCGAAGTCCTTTCCGTAGGAGGTAAGGTTTATCCCGACGAGAACTATCTCCTTATAGCCGTTTTCGGCGAGACTTGCCGCCTCGGCCTCGATCTCCCCGAGGGGACGGGAACGGATAGGACCTCTTGCCTTCGGTATGGTACAGTAGGTGCAGTATCGGTCACAGCCGTCCTGAACCTTCATATAGGCCCTCGTTCTTTCCTCAAAACGGCAGATAGAGGGGGTCGAGTATTTTTCGTCCCTTTCGTGGGGAAAGATCTGGGCGATCCTTTCGCCGCCTTCGATAAAACGTTTTAAAAGCTCGGGGAGCTTCGCGGGGGAAAGGTTTCCCGTAACGATATCGGCCTCGGTAAGAGCCGCTCCTTCCTCGGGAAAGGCCTGAGGCATACAGCCGGTTAAAATAACTACCCCTTTCGGCAGTCTTCTCCGCATACGGCGGACGGCCTGACGGGTCTTTCGGTCGGATTCGGCGGTTACGGTGCAGGAATTTATAACGGCGCAGTCGGCGACCGCTATATCCGATACCGTTTTATGCCCCTTTTGCTCAAAAGCCTCGGACATAACCTGAGTCTCGTACTGATTCACCTTACAGCCCAAGGTGTGAAAAAATATATTCATATATATAATACTCCGAATTTGATTTTCTTTATTATAAAGCCTTTCCGCTCCTTTTTCAAGAAGCATATTGCGGAAAATACGGCAGATAATATAAACGGTGATAAATTATATGGATATTCTTATAAACGTTATAAAGGCTTTTCTTGTAGGCGGAGGTATATGCCTTATAGGGCAGATACTTATAGATTACACAAAGCTGACCCCCGCAAGAATACTTACCGGCTTCGTGGTGGCGGGAGTCGTCCTTTCGGCGGTTGGGCTTTACGGCCCGCTGGTGGATTTTGCGGGAGCAGGAGCAACCGTGCCTCTAAGCGGCTTCGGTCATCTTCTTGCCGAGGGGGTAAGGCAGGCGGTAAACGAGCTTGGCTGCATCGGTATTTTAAGCGGCGGCATATCGGCCGCAGGAGCAGGTATCGGCGCCGCCGTGACCTTCGGCCTTATCGCCGCGCTTATTTTTAAGTCGAAGGACAAAAACTAGCCCCGTTCAGCCTTTCCGCGGGGCGCCCCCCTTTGCGAAGTCTCAGTGATCAGTGGTCGGTGTCCACTGCGGCCAACGGCCGCTTGCCCTCGTCCCTGAATTATTTCGGTTTTTGCTCTAATTGCTCGTTGAAAAACGGAAAATAATATGCTATTATAATTATGTATGTAAACACTGTGAAAAGAGGGATATGAATGTCGTATTGTTTGGCTATTGACATCGGAGCCTCCAGCGGCCGCCATATTTTAGGTGAGCTTAAAGACGGAAGGCTCGAAACGAGGGAGATATACCGCTTCGAAAACGGGTTTAAAGAGCAGGACGGAACCCTTATCTGGGACGTTGAGCGGCTCGCCGCCGACGTTATCGCAGGTATTGCCGAATGCGGTAGACTCGGTCTTGTTCCCGAAACTATCGCTATCGATACCTGGGGCGTCGACTACGTGCTGTTCGACGGCGAGGGTAAGGAGATACTTCCCTGCGTTTCCTACCGCGACTCCAGAACCGCTTCGGCCGTCGAGGAGGTCTTTTCGGTCGTACCTAAGGAGGAGCTTTACTCTAAAACGGGTATTCAGACCCAGCCTTATAACACTATTTTTCAGCTTTGGTGCGATAAGAGATCGGGCAAGCTCGACGGGGCAAAACGCCTTCTTATGATGCCCGAATATCTCTCCTACCGCCTTACGGGGGTAATGAAAAACGAGTATACCAACGCTTCTACCACGGGACTTGTTAACGCCGAGGCTAAAAAGATCGACAAAGACGTCTGCGAAAGGCTTGGAATCGACCCCACCCTTTTCGGCGAGCTTAATCTCCCCGCTACATATATCGGAAACTTTACCGAGGAAACACGGGAGAAGGTCGGCTTTGACGCAAAGGTCATCTTCTGCCCCAGCCACGACACCGCTTCGGCCGTTGCCGCCTGCCCCATAGACGAAAACGCCGTTTTCATCTCCTCGGGAACCTGGAGCCTTGTGGGAACCGAAAATCTTTACCCCGTTACCACCCCCGAGGCAATGGCCGCAAACTTCTCCAACGAGGGCGGCATAAACTACCGCTTCCGCTTCCTTAAAAACATTATGGGAATGTGGCTCTTCCAGAACATCAGAAAGAATTTAGACAAAAAATTCACCTACGACGAAATGATGGAAATGGCTATGGAAAGCGGCTACGATAGGCTTATCGACCCCACCGACGACTGCTTCTTGGCCCCCGAAAATATGGTTGAGGCCATCCGCGCCTATTTGGGCGAGCCCGACCTTCCCATAGGGGACCTTCTTAAGAGCGTCTACCTCTCCCTTGCAACCTCGTATAAGAACACCGTCGAGGAGATCGAGCGTGTCGCAGGTAAGAAGGTCGACCGCGTCGCCATCGTCGGCGGAGGCAGTAAGGACAGATATTTAAATCAGCTTACTAGGGAATATACCGGCCGCCGCGTTACCGTAGGCCCCACCGAAGGCACCGCCGCAGGTAACCTTATTGCACAGCTTATGTTTTCAGACCCCTCTCTCGACCTTGAGGGGGCAAGAAGGATAGTTATATACACCTTTAAAATTCAGGAGGTATAGGATATATGAACAGATACGAAGAAGCAAAAAAGCTTTATGCCGAGCTCGGTGTTGACACCGACGCCGCCATTAAAGCGCTAAAGACCGTTCCCGTCTCCCTTCACTGCTGGCAGGGCGACGACGTAAGAGGCTTCGACCAGAAGGTCGACTCTCTTTCGGGCGGAATTCAGACCACGGGTAACTACCCCGGCCGCGCACGCACCCCCGAGGAGCTTATGGCCGACTTAGACGTGGCTCTTTCCCTCTGTCCCGGCACCAAGAAGATAAATCTTCACGCCTGCTACGCAATTTTCGACGAGGAAAACGGCGGCTGGGTAGACCGCGACAAGATCGAGCCTAAGCACTTTAAAAAGTGGGTCGATTTCTGTAAGGAGCGAGACCTCGGAGCCGACTTTAACCCCACCTTCTTTTCACATCCCAAGTGTGACCCCCTTACCCTTTCCTCGACAGACGAGGAGACGAGAAAATTCTGGATAGAGCACGGAAGAGCCTGCATCAGAATCTCGGAATATCTCGCAAAGGAGCTGGGTCAGCCCTGCATTATGAATATCTGGACGGGAGACGGCTTTAAGGATATTCCTGCCGACCGAATGGGCCCCCGTATCCGCTATAAGGAGTCTATCGACGCAATTCTTGCCGAGCCCTTCGATTTTGACCTCGTTAAGCCCTGCGTAGAGTCTAAGGTCTTCGGAATCGGCGTTGAGGCCTACACCGTAGGCAGTGCCGAATTCTCCCTTTCCTACGCCGCCGCAAATAAGGATAAGTGCATCCCCCTTATGGATAACGGTCACTATCATCCTACCGAGGTGGTATCCGACAAGATCCCTGCCCTGCTTGCCTTCTTCGACGAGATCGCCCTTCACGTTACCCGCGGAATCCGCTGGGACTCCGATCACGTGGTACTCCTTGACGACGAGACCAAGGAGATCGCCAAGGAGATCGTCAGAACGGGTGGAATCGACGGCAGAGTTAAGATCGCTCTCGACTATTTTGATGCATCCATCAACCGCATTTCGGCCTGGACGGTAGGCTTCAGAAATATGCAGAAGGCCCTGCTTATGGCAATGGTCACCCCCAACAGCGAGCTTACCAAGCTTCAGGTCGCAGGAGACTGGACCGAGCTTATGGTTCGTCAGGAAGAGCTTAAGACCCTGCCCTTCGGCGATATCTGGAACGAGTACTGTAAAGAGTGCGGCGTTCCTGCCGACGGAAAGTGGTTTGAGATAGTTAAAAATTATGAAAAAGAAGTTTTAGCAAAGAGAGGATAATAAAAATGAAAGACATCTTAACTGCGCCCTTTGTGGAAGAAATGAAAAGAGTAACTGCAAATATGTACCGTCAGGGCTGGGACGAGCGCAACGGCGGTAACATCAGCTATATGCTGGAGGAAGAGCAGGTTGCCGAATATTTAGACCTTAATAACGTAATCCGCACCATTCCCACCGGATTTGACGCTTCTGATCTTATCGGAAAGATCTTTATCGTTACGGGAACGGGCAAGTATTTCAAGAACGTTGAGATCGATCCCGAGACCAACCTCGGCATTATCCGTATCGCTAAGGACGGCACCACCGCCGAGCTTCTTTGGGGCTATAAGGACGGAGGCAGGTTCACCTCCGAGCTTCCTGCTCATCTTATGAGCCACATGGTCCGTCTTAAAAAAGACCCCAATCATCGAATTATTATGCATACCCATCCTACATACACCCTGGCTATGACCCATATTCACGAGCTTGACGACAAGAAGTTCACCCATACTATCTGGGAAATGTGTACCGAGTGTATCGTAGTATTCCCCGACGGAATCGGCGTTCTTCCCTGGATGGTCTGCGGCACCAACGAGATCGGTATCGCTACCGCAAAAAAGATGGAGGAATATCGCCTCGTCGTTTGGGGACTTCACGGAATCTACGGTGCGGGAAAGGATATGGACGAGACCTTCGGCCTTATCGAGACGGTTGAAAAGGCGGCACAGCTTTATATGCTTACCGCTAATATGCCCCACGTAAATACCATTTTAGACCCCGAACTCAAGGCCGTTGCCGAAGCCTTCGGCCTCGATTACAGAAAGGATTTCCTTAATCTGTAATTCTTAGAAAAGCAATTTTTTTGGCCTTTTCGAAGGGAAAAGGCCGATTTTTATTTGCAATAGCAATATTTGTCTATAAAATAGCATAGTATTGACTTGTAATATGGCGCGTTTTCCTTTAAAATAAACTTATGATAGCAAAAACTGTCTGTATGGAGGCAAAATTATGATAAAAGTAGCAATTTATAACGAATATCTTCACGAAAAAACCGAAAAGTGGGTTGCCGACGTATACCCCGAGGGTATTCACGGTCAGCTTAAAAAGGTTCTTTCCGACGAGTTCGAGGTAACCACCTATACCCTCGAAAACATTGACGAGCTTACCGAAGAAGCCCTTCAGAATATCGACGTGCTTATCTGGTGGGGTCATATGGGTCACCACCTCGTTCCCGACGAGGTTGCCGCACGAGTACGCGACGCCGTTCACGGCGGAATGGGTATGATTTTCCTCCACTCGGGACATCACTCCAAGCCCTTCAAGCTCCTTATGGGAACAAAATGCAATCTGCTCTGGCGTGACGGTGACTATGAGCGCATCTGGAACGTAAAGCCCTCCCACCCCATCGCGCAGGGCATCGGACGTTTTATATATTTAGAGCACGAGGAAACCTATGGCGAGCCCTTCGGCATCCCCGACCCCGACGAGGTTGTTTTCATCTCCTCCTTTGAAGGTGGAGAGGTCTTCCGTTCGGGCTGCTGCTTCACCCGTGAGCTTGGAAGAATTTTCTATTTCCAGCCCGGCCACGAAACCTATCCTACCTATTATAATGAAGAGATTATCAAGGTCATCAAGAACGGTATTAATTGGGTTTATTCCACCTACCGCGACCACAAGGGTCTCGACAGCCACCACGTAAAAATCCCCACCACCGTTTCGGAGGATGTGTAAAGGGTAAATGAAAAAAGCTACTTTATATTACGGACTTATAATTCTTTTTGCAGTATTATTTGTTTCAGGCTTTTTTATAACCCCTTGGCTCACCATCGCATCCTTTATCCCCCTTATCGTCGGCCTTATCCTCCTGATACGCCGGCGAGTTATGAAGAAATGACCGAGTTTCAAAAAAGAAAGCATCCGAGACTTAAAAGCTATGACTATAGCGAGAACGGGCTTTATTTTTTAACGATTTGCGTAAAAAATCGCGAAAAGCTTTTTGGCACGGTCGTAGGGCGCGACGTCCTCGACGCGCCGAAAACCGAACTTTCTGAAATCGGAAAAATCGTTGAGAGGCATATCGAATCAATAAACAACGTTCCGAAGGTTTCGGTTGAGAAATACGTTATAATGCCGAATCATATTCATATTCTGCTTTTCGTCGATAGTCCAAACGGCGCGTCGGGGACGTCGCGCCCTACGGAGAATCTGCTTTCCCGAACGGTTTCGGGCTTCAAAAGGCTTTGTAACAAAGAGGTCGGGAAAAACATTTGGCAAACTTCTTTTTACGACCACATAATCCGAAGCGACCGAGACTATGCTGAGCATTATCGGTATATCGAAGACAACCCGACGTTATGGCTTTTGGGAAAACGGAACTATTATCTTGAAAACCTTGCAAATCGCAATATACACATAACCTAATTCACTAAACCTATGGAGGTTTTTATTATGAAAAAAAGAGTTGCAGTAATCGGTTACGGCGGACAGGGTGCCTGGCACTGCGGTCAGGTGCTGAAGAGCGACGTTTGTGAGCTCGCCGGAACCTACGATATAAGGGAGGTTCGCCGCGAGGCAGCGAAGGCGAACGGAATCTTCGTTTACGAGAATAACGAGGCGATCTTCGCCGACAAAACGGTGGACATCATCGTGGTTGCCACACCTAACGACGTTCACGAGGATCTCGTTGTAAACGGTCTCAAAAGCGGACATAACGTAGTTTGTGAAAAGCCGGTTGCGCTTTCTGTCGAGGAATTCGACCGTATGTGCGCCGCCGCAAAGGAATCGGGAAAGGTCTTCACCGCTCATCAGAACCGTCGTTGGGACGTGGATTTCCGCGCCGTAAAGCAGGTTATCGGTTCGGGCGAGATCGGCGAGGTGCTTCGCATCGAATCCCGTATTCACGGCTCCCGCGGTATCCCCTCCGACTGGCGCTGTCATAAGGCACCCGGCGGCGGAATGATCCTCGACTGGGGCGTTCACCTTATCGACCAGATGCTTCAGCTCATCCCCGAAAAGGTCACGGGCGTAAACTGCGTCTGCACCAACATCACAAACGACGAGGTAGACGACGGCTTTCGACTTGAGCTCGACTTCGAAAGCGGAA
The DNA here is from genome assembly GCA_949293385.1 of uncultured bacterium. Lineage (GTDB taxonomy): Bacteria > Bacillota > Clostridia > Oscillospirales > Acutalibacteraceae > SFWF01. The sequence goes on from CASFDQ010000036.1 coordinate 7,794, forward strand.
AGACCGCTCACGTTGAGGTCGGTACATATAACTTTATCGCTATGCCCCGTTTTTATATGCAGTGCAAGGACGGCTCCCTTTACCTCACCGACTGGCAGCAGAAGGCCCACGTGGCCAGACTTACCGCCTGGTGTGAAAAGGACGTTACCCCCGTTCAGAACGCCGCAGGAATAACCAAGACTATGGCCCCCCGCGACGAGCTGACCCTTGACGAATACGACATCGAGCGTCTTACCTCCGACGTTCACGAATATTACCGTAACCTCTGCGCCGCCATCGACGGCAAGGCCGAGATAATCGTAAAGCTTCCCGAGGTTCGAAGAGTGCTCTCGGTTATGGAGGCCTGCTTTGCTTCCAACGAGGCACATCAGACCTTAAAGGTAGATATTTAATGATAAAATATGCTACCATCGGTCGCGGAACTATTGCCGAGACCTTTATCGAGGGGGCGAGGCTTACCGGCCGCTTCTCCCTTGATGCCGTATACTCGAGGAACGAGGAGACGGGCAGAGAATTTGCCGAAAAGCATGGTGCCGAAAAGGTATATACCGCCCTTGAAGACCTCTGTGCCGACGAGGAGATCGAGGCGGTATATATCGCTTCGCCAAACTCCTGCCATTTTGAGCAGTCAAAGGCCCTGCTTCTTAGCGGAAAGCACGTTATCTGCGAAAAGCCCATCACCACAAACGCCAAGGCCTATGCACTCCTTAAGGACATTGCCGACAGCGAGGGACTTATATATATGGAGGCCATAATCCCCATATATACGAAATTCCGCGAGGCTATAAAGGATGCTCTCGGCGAGATCGGCAATATTTCTATGGCCAAGCTGGACTTTTGTCAGCGTTCTTCCCGCTACGACGCCTTTATGGCAGGGGAGCAGGTAAATATTTTCGATATGTCGCTTCACGCGGGAACCCTTATGGATTTAGGTATTTACTGCGTTTATGCCGCGGTGGATCTTCTCGGTATGCCCGATAGCATCGCCGCCTCGGCTTCATATCTTAGAAACGGCTGTGACGGCTCGGGCTCAGCCATCTTCGGTTACGACGGCTTTACCGCCGCTCTGACCTACTCCAAAACGGGTCAGTCCACCGCTCCAAGCGAGATAGTCGGGGACAAAGGAAGCCTGCAGATAGGCCGAATCGGTCTTTACGCCGAGGCAAAGCTCGTAAAAGACGGAAAGGTCACCGACCTTACCCCCTTTACCGACAAGCCCCTTCTTATGGGAATGGAGGCCTCCGCCTTTGCCGACTTTATCGAGGGCAAGGACCTAGACAAATACGCAGCCGCATCAAGGCTTTGTATATCAGTCCATACCTGTATGGACGAAATTAAGAAATCAGCACAGATTATATATTAGGAGGAATTTTTATGAAACTTGGTATCGTTAGTGCGATCTACGACGGATTCACCTTCGAGGAAATGATCGACCACGCATCGGCCACCGGCTACGAGTGCGTAGAGGTTGCCTGCTGGCCTCAGGGCAAGGCAGAGCGCCGTTATGCAGGCGTTTCCCACATCGACGTAGACAACACCTCGGCAGAGTATATCGCCTACGTTAAGGACTACTGCGCAAAGAAGAACATTTCCATTTCTTCCCTCGCTTTCTACCCCAACACCATGGACGGAGACCTTGCAAAGCGTCAGGCCGCTATCGATCATCTTAAGAAGGTCATAAATATGTCGGCTCTTCTCGGCGTAAATATGGTCACCACCTTTATCGGCCGCGATCAGACCAAGACGGTCGAAGAAAACCTCGAGATCTTCAAAGAGGTTTGGCCTCCCATTATAAAGCTTGCCGAGGAAAAGGGCGTTAAGGTCGCAATTGAGAACTGCCCCATGCTCTTCGGCGCAGATCAGTGGCCCGGCGGACAGAACCTCTTCACCACTCC
>CASFDQ010000037.1 GCA_949293385.1 uncultured bacterium
ACACAAAAATTTTCCGTTTTGGCAGGTCGAAGAGTTTCTGCCACCGAGTTTTTTAGCAGGCGAAGCGTGAGCTTGCCGCAAGGCTGCCGCCTGCGGCGAGAGAACGCAAAGCCTGATGAATAAAGGCGGCGAGCGAAACCGCAAAGGGTTCGGCTCTTGTCACCTTATCGTTTTACGCGCAGCTCCGCTGTCAGCAGGTCAAACATAACGTCGTAGCCGCGGTCGTTCGGATGAAGTCCGTCGGAAAGGAGGGAGTCGACGGCGATACCCTTTTTATCACAGTAGGCCGAAAATAGCTCGTACATACTTATAAGGGGGAAGCCGAGCTTTTCGGAGGCGGCTTTGTAGATAGCGTTTATATCATCCATGTGAAGTATGCGCCAAAATTCTGCGCCGTCCTGCTCGTTAGCAGAGGAGGCGGGGATGTTGGCCATAAAAATAACCTTTTTGTCCGCCTTTTCAAAAAGGCCGTAAAGCGTTTTTATGTTCTCGAAAAAACGAGAGCCGTACTCCTCGCGGGTAGGCTTTTCTCCGTCTTGAAAATAAAATTGACGGTTATTGGTGCCGATGGTGCAGATTATAAGGTCGTCCTCGGGATCGACCAAGGCATCGAAATTTTTAATTATAAACTCGATCCTCGTACCGGTGCAGCCGTTGTTAATAACGGTACAGCCGTAGTTTTCTTCCATATACTCTTTAAACCTTTTAGCCCAGCAATAGCCCTTCGGATTTCGGGCAAAGCCCTCGGTTATGGGGGCGCCGTTTTGCTCAAAGCCACTGCCGCCCACGCCGTGAGTAATAGAGTCGCCAAGCAGCTTTATGCGGATGTTTTTCTTTATCAGTTCATAAGGTTTTATCATTTTTTACCACCTCAAGGAGATTATACCACCCTCTGCCCGAAACCGCAATAGGGATCGTGAACTTATAGAGTTCGAGTCGGTTATACGTGTAAAAAATAAAAAACCCACCTTCGGGTGTGCGCCATAGTGAAAATTTGGTTTTTCGGGTAAATTTGCCCCAAATCTCGCTGAAAAGCCTTATAATACGGCAGTATTACTGCATTTTTCATCTTCGCTTTGGAAACAAATTTACACCTACAAAACTGCTACGCACAGATAAATGGATGATTTTTATGTAAGAAAAGGCAAAAAGCCGTGGTAACGCTGTCGCGTACCACGGCTTTTTAACGCATTATTACGGAAAAAGCGCCGTTTTCGGGCAATTTCTCACTATGGCGCACACCCGTTACGGGCGGTTTTTTAGGTTCCGCCGTCGGCGGAGGTTTAGTTCTTATCGTTAGGGATAAGGGAAAAGGGAAAAGGGAAGAGGGAGAACAAATTTATATCTCTCTTTTGGGAAATCCCCTCTGCCCTCATCCCTCTTCCCTAAAGCTGCAACCGTAAAATTTTACAAAAACAAAGAGGAGATGTACCTAATCAGATACATTTCCTCTAATTTTATCCCTAAGCATAACCGCCTTAAGAATGGTTTTTTTCGTTTTCTTCTTTAATGAGATGAACGTCGAGCTGATTATAGGGGATAGTTATTCCCTGCTCATCAAATTCAAGCTTTACCTTTTCAAGAAGCTCGTAATATGCGCCCCAATAATCGGCCGAGTTGGTCCAAAAACGGGCCGAGAAGTTTATTGCGCTTTCGCCGTAGGACTGTATTCTTACGATCGGCTCCTTGCCCTCCTCCTTAAGGACCCTTTCGTCGGCCTGAAGGCAGTTCATAATTGCCGTCTTTACCTCGGCGATGTCGTTATTATAGCTTACCGAAAAGCTTAGAGTAGCGAGACGGGTCGTTTCCAAGGAGTAGTTTATAACCTCTAAGGTAGCAAGCTGACCGTTAGGGATTATTACGTGACGGTTATCGTAGGTCTTGATAGTCGTATGCATAAGGTCGATCTTCATGACGGTACCGCTATCCTCCCCTATCTCAACAAAGTCGCCGGTAGAAAAGGGCTTCGATATAAGGAGCATAAGTCCCGAAGCGATGTTCGAAAGGCTGTCCTTAAGGGCAAGGGATATTGCCACGGCGCAGGCCGAGAAGGCGGCGATAAGCCCCGTAGTAGAGACCCCTATCATAGAAAGAGCGCTTAGTATAAGGATAATATGAAGCGAAATATTCGCAGTCTTTCCGAAAAAGCCGATAAGGGAAGGGTCGAGCTTGAATTTCTCGAGGGTCTTATTAAGAATTTTACATACGATCCTTACGACAATATGACCTATAAGAAAGATAAGCAGGGCAAAAATCAGCTTCGGCAAAAAGTGAAGCAGCTGCTCCGACAGGTTTTTAATTATTTCTTTAAATGACACTCACTATCACCTTCTACCATCTTTGTCCCGGAGGCATACCGCCCGGTCCGCCGTGTCCTCCGTGACCGCCCATACCGCCGCCCGAGCCGTAGATAACGGAGGTCATTTCTACCGTAGAGATCTCCTCGTTATCAGCATAAAGCTTATAGGTCTCGCCGACCTTGATATCGGGGGTCGAAATAACGATAGAGCCGAACGTTTTCGAGAAAGCGTGGGAGAACAGGGTCTTACCCTTACTGTCGGTAAGCTTTATGATTGTTCCCGCGGTATAATTCTTTGTAGTTAAGAAAATCGCGCCCTGAGTCGAGGTGGAGGAGAAATTCTGCGCCATTCCCGCGGCACCTGCCGCCGCGAATATACCGCCCGAGATGGTAGCGTTACCGCCGAAGTCAATAGCGCCGTTACCGCTGTTTGTGGGGCCCGAAACGTAGGTCTCGCCGCCCGTAACGATAATATCGCCGTTGGAGTCGATTCCGTCACCCGAAGCGTCGACTAAAAGCTTTCCGCCGCTTATTTTAATAAAGCTGTCGGAGGAAGCACCGAACATATCGGGTCGCATACCGCCGCCGAAGCCGCTGTCGTCGTTTCCGCCTGCGGCGTTAAGTCCGTCGTCGGAGGAGGTAACCGAGTATTCTCCCTTTGAAATAGTTATAGAAAGGCCTTCAAGGCCCTCGTAGCTTCTTTTTATATCGTATTTACCGCCCGAAAGGGTCAGGGCATCGTCGGCGTGAATTCCGTCGTCCCCCGAAGAGATAGTTCCGCTTCCCCCCGAAACCGTTACCTTTCCGTTTGCGTGAAGAGCGTCGTCGGCCGAGTCGATATTAAACTCGCCGCCTGAAATCTCGAGGTTGGAGCCCGACTTTATACCCTTGGTGCTGGCCGTGTCGGTATCGGCAGAGGAAAAGAACTTGTCGTAAAAGTTAAAGCCTCCGTTTACGGCCTGTTCGCCCTTTGCGGCTCCGCCGCCTGCGGTTATTTTATAGCTTCCGCTAAGTATTTTAAGGCTTCCCAAGGCGGATATTCCGTCGAGGCCCGCGGTAATATCGAAGCTTCCCCCCGCCAAATAGATAAAACCGAGATCGATATTCTCGAGGTTTTCGGCGTGAAGGCCGTCGCCCGAGGTATTTATCTTGAAGCTTCCGTCAAGAATACGGATACTGTCGTTGCCGTCGAGGGCGTGACCCTTTGAGGTAATATCGAAGCTTCCGCCCGTTATCATAAGGTTATCCTTGGAGGTGATCCCCTTTCCGCTTTCGGTATTAGCCTTAAGGCTTCCCTTTCCGTTTACGGTCAGGTCGCATTTCGAATAGATCGCGCCGTCCTCCTCACCGTCGGCGATAGTTCCCTTAACGCTAAGGAGGTTCTCGCTTCCCTCGGCAAGGGTTATTATAACCTTTTTTGCCTTTTTTATATAGATCGCGGGAGCGGCGTCCGAGGTTATATTAACGCCGTTTAAAACGAGATGCACCTCGCTGTTTTTATCGGTGTCGACGATAAGCTGACCGCTCTTTATGCTGTTAGTTATAACGTATTCCCCTGCTTTTCCTATGGTCAGGGTCTTTCCGTCGAGGGTCACCGCCGTAGGATCGGAGGGCTCGGTCTTCTTATCGGAGTCGGAGAACATAGTCTCGTCTATAACGGGGGCCGTGGGAGCCGAGGTGTTTCCGCCCGATGAGGTCGAGGATGACCCCTCCTTTCCGCCGCAGGCGGCAAGGGACACTGTAAGCAGGCAGGATAAAGCTACTGCGATAATTCGGTTTTTAAAGCTCATTGAAAGCATCCTCTCTACCGTTTATCATACTTATTTCCAGATTTCCGTTGCGGATACGGAGCTCGTCGATGAATTCCTTCTCCTGTGCCGCATCCTTAAGGGTTATCTCGTACCAAAGCTTATACATACTTCCGAGGTTTGTCGTCTTGGAGCGGGTAAGCTTATGGTAGGTAGTATATTTTTCGAAAAGGTCGTTAAATACCGTCGTATAGTTAAGCTCCTCGGGTATGATTATGCGAAGAATTCGGCTTCTGTCGCTATGCTTACCGAGGGAGGAGGCGGTATAGATAACGAGAGCAACCCCCATTATAAGGGCAAACAGAAAGGCGTAGCCGAGGTAGCCCATTCCGCAGATAAGCCCCGTTCCCATAGCGAGGAATATTGCGCCGATCTCCCTTGCAGTACCCGGTACCGAGCGGAAACGGACGAGACTGAATGCGCCTGCAACGGCAACACCTGCGCCGATGTTTCCGTTTACCATCATAATAACTACACAGACTATCGCGGGGAGTATGGCCATGGTTACGACAAAGCTCTTGGTGTACTTGGTCTTAAAGGTATAGGTGAAGGCCAGAAACAGACCTATAAGCAGAGCGGTGCCGACGCACAGCAGGAAGTCGAAGGGATCTATGACCCCGATGCCCGTAGTGTCGAATATTCCTTTAAAAAAGTTTTCCATTTTTCATTTCTCCTTTGTATGCCGTTCCGTATTTTGAAAAAGCGGTTTTATAGATCTTATATTTTCTCAGCTGCTCGAGCATCCAGAAGGGTATCGCCCTCTCGCTCTTAAGCTCCATTACTACCATATCGGTAACACTTTCGCCATAGGAACCGAGACGAAGGTCGAGGTCGGTCCTGCGGTATTTGATATCGGTATCAAAGGTTATTCGGAATTCTCCCTCAAAAAAAGCCTGACGGGAGTATGTAATTATCATTTTCGGGGAGAGCGTTTCGTAGAACCTTAAAAAATATTCGATCTCTCGGCCTATCTGGCTATCGGGAAGATCACCCGTTTTAAGCGCCTCGACCGCCTCCCTATAGGTCAGCTTCAGTCGCCGCTTATATACCACCGAGTCGTATTTTTTCTTAAGCTCGATAAAGGCGGGGCTATCGTCGGCAGGGGTTCCGTAGCAGCGAAGTCTGAGCTTTTCCTTATATACCGTTGGCTTTTCTATTGAGTTTCGGATAAGACGGTTGGTATCGGTATCGTAGTAGATATTGTTTATTACCGTTTCTCCGTATTCGTCGGGGGAAGCGTGCTCTTTCACGACCGCAAGAAGCTCTTCGGCCATATCCCTGCTTATAAGATATTTAAGCTCGTAGCGCTTAAATATGCTTTTTATCTTCACGGTCATCCCCCCTTTTATTCCATTATACATTATAATCTTTAAATTTAACAGTATTTTTAACAAAATATTCATATTTTGTGTAGATTATAAAAAAATGTTCCATTTAAGAAAAATTATGTTATAATAGAAAAAAACTTTTTAGGATTGATAAGATGATACTCTACGGAAAAAACGAGCTTTTTAAGGCCCTTATGCCCGAGGACGATGAAAACATCGGCGCGCTTTTGGAGTTTGCCGAAAAATACGCTTTAAAAGGCAACCTTATAAAGGCAAAGATCGCCTGGCTTATAATGATGGACGAAAATCCCTTCTCGCTGTCAATCGAGCGCAGCGGCGTGTCGGGAAGCGCCGAGGTCTACGCTAAAAGAGACCTTACCGAGCTCCGCGACCTTTTCTTCATATCCCCGAAGGACGATATTTTAGGCTGCTACCTTCCTCAGAATACCCGCGTTTCGGGAGAAGAAGCCCGTATCGGCGAGCTTATTTCGGATTTTGCAGCAAAGCTTGAGGAAGCGGCCGACGACGAGGCCTTTTTCGCCGAGGTTAAAAGCCTTTACGGAAAATACGGCGTCGGCGATTTCGGAATGAACAAGGCGTTTTATATGCTCGACGACGGAAGGCTCGTTCCCGTTTCCCACATCCGCGACATTTCCTTTGACCTTATCTACGGCTACGAGACCCAGAAGCAGAAGCTTATCGCAAACACCGCCTCCTTCGTTTCGGGCGGCGGAGCCAATAACGTTCTTCTCTACGGCGACAGCGGTACCGGAAAATCCACCGCGATAAAGGCTATTCTGAATATGTTCTACGACAAGGGTATTCGTATGATACAGATACAAAAGCATCAGTTCGTACATCTCTCTACCCTTACCGAGCAGCTTAAAAAGCGCAATTACCGCTTCGTTTTATATATGGACGACCTATCCTTCGAGGACTTCGAGGTTGAGTACAAATACCTTAAGGCGGCTATCGAAGGCGGCCTCGAAGAAAAGCCCGAAAACGTTCTTATCTACGCAACCTCCAACCGCCGTCACCTTATTAAGGAGACCTTTACCGAGCGCGAAGGCGGCGACGATATTCACAGAAACGAATCCATTCAGGAAAAGATCTCCCTCTCCGACCGCTTCGGACTCTCTATCTTCTATCCGAAGCCGATGCAGCAGGAGTATTTCAACATCGTTCTTCATCTTGCCGACATAGAGGGCATTGAGGCCGACCGCGACACCCTTATTGCCGAAGCAAGGAAATGGGGGGTTGCCCACGGGGGATATTCGGGAAGAACGGCAACCCAGTTTATTCAGCAGTTCAAATCCGCTTTGTGAGGCCTTCCGAAATATGCACAGACCGAAAAATATAAATCGAGTAGGAGGCTGACCATTAGTTGACCAGCCGACCTCTCACACCACCGTGCGTACCGTTCGGTACACGGCGGTTCAATCATATTAAGTGCATAGACTTGTACGCTTCGGATATGTCATAATATCCGCGGCGTGCAA
>CASFDQ010000038.1 GCA_949293385.1 uncultured bacterium
TTTACGAATCGTGAAGCTCTCGTTTCTGCTATTGAAGATTACATACACTTTTACAACACTCGCCGCTATCAAAAGCGTCTGAATTGTATGTCACCGTGCGAGTATTACCTCGCCACCTCCGCGTGACGAAAAATCTCCCCCTGCTGCGCAGCAGGGGGAGATGAAAGAAATTATTCAATTAACACAGTCGTTTTTGTTTTTTAGTCTGTCTACTTGACAGGGGGCACATTAAGTTATGCTCGTACATAGCGGTTATTTTGCAAGAGGATGGAATTTTTTATAATCAAGAGCGTACTTATTCTTCATAAGCTGTGCATAGATCTGGGTTGTTGAAATATCGGAGTGGCCGAGCATTTCCTTAATATCTTTGAGATCGGCACCGTTTTCAAGCAGATGTGCGGCAAATGAATGACGAAGAGTATGAGGAGTTATCTCCTTCTTTATATTAGCCTTTTGTGCATAAAATTTAACTATCTTCCAAAAGCCCTGTCTCGAAAGGGGCTGTCCGCTCATATTCGTAAAAAGACGATATTCTTTTCTGTCGGTAACTATTATGGGACGGACGTTAACCATATAATTTTGAATGGTCTTGACTGCGGCAGGATAAATAGGAATAATACGTTCGTTTTTTGCGTTTTTAAGATTAAGTATACCGATTTGTATATTTACATCACTAACTTCCAGTTCGGTAAGCTCAGAAACCTTAATTCCGGTAGCATAAAGAAGCTCGAGCATAGCTCTGTCGCGAATACTTTTATAATCGCTGTCGGAAGGCTGCGATAAAAGATTAAGAACCTCTTTTCCCGATAAAATTTCAGGTAATTTCTTCTCGGTGCTCTTCAGTTTAATTCCCGATAGAGGACTGCTTTCAATTTCCGACGTTTTTATAAGATAATTAAAAAAACAGCGCAATGATGCGGCGACTCTCGAAACCGTTGCATTAGACTTTCCGATAACGGTAAGGTATTCAAAGAACTTCTCTATAGTCTTTTTATCAACCTGAGAAACTTCCTTGATCTCGTTCATTTCGCAGTACGACAAAAACTGCCCAAGATCTCTTAGATAAGAGTCGAGCGTATTGTCAGACGATTTTTTTTCATTTCTTAGATAACTTTCAAACTTTGAAATGAATCCTTGCATTTAAACATTCCTTTTATTCTAAAAGTTGAAATAATTTATAAAGAGCACTGACATAACGATATCGAATACAACCGACGATACGGCAAACAGCAGTGTAATTACTCCTTGCAGACAATAGACTTTAAAATTCGAATAAATATTTATCGGCTTATTTGCCTTAATGCATATACCTGAAAGCAGGTATGAAAACGAAACCGCATTCCTTGCAAGCACTGCCAAACCAAACGCGCAGAACAGAACCGAAGGAATGTATATAATTGCGTTACACATTACGCCTTCAAGAGCGTAGGTTGAATATAAAATACCCGAAATACTTCCGTACGAAAATCCGTGCCAAAGTAAGATAGAGGGAGACAATGCACATCCAACGACCGAAGTTCCTAGTAAAAACACCAAAACATAGAGAGGAAAGATGTCTTTTAAAGAATCGAGAAGTATTTTCGTTATGTTTTTCGATAATCTGATATCGATATGTTGCTCAAGTTTATTTGAAAATAATTCTTTAATCGGCTCGAAGCTTCCCACGAGAACCGAGCCTAAGATAATTCCTACGATAAAAACGGAAAAACATATAATTATCGGAAGATGAGGTTTTAAGGCTTTTAAATCGACCGTAAACGTTTTATTCCTTCGCATAGCAAGTCCTCCAAAAAGGTTTTTATAAATACTATGCTGTGAAATAAAACATTATTCACTATTTTGAAAGCTCTTCGGCGCGTCTTACGGTAGCGCTCAGACAAGCATCGACTATCTTATCAAAGCCGTCGGAGGTAAGCGTTTTAAGTCCGGCCTCGGTAGTCCCGTTAGGAGACGTAACGTTTTTAATAAGCTGATCTAAAGACTGAGGACTCTCGGAAGCAAGCTTAGCCGAGCCGGAAAACACCTGAAGAACAAGCTTCTTACAGTCATCAGCACTAAGCCCTGCCGCGACACCGAAACTTATTATATCGGATGCGAAGCGCATAACGTAAGCAGGAGCGCTTCCGCTGATTGCGGTTATAACGTTTATCATCGACTCATCAACCACGACAGTAATTCCCGAACTGTCAAAACATCCTCTGACAAAATCAAATTCTTTATCGGTCACGGGATCGGATTTTACGAGCGCAGTAGAGCCCATACCGCACATAAGAGGAGTATTGGGCATAGCTCGGATAACGTGAGCGTAAGGGCCAAGAAACTCTTTTACGTACAAAGTAGAAATCCCAGCCGCAACGTCTATGAAGCAGGTGCCCTCCGAAACGGATCTGATCTCTTCCAAAACTGCGGGATATATCTGAGGCTTGATCGTCAGGAAAACGAAATCAGAAGCCAAAACGAGCTCTTTTGCGTCTTTGGCGATCTTAGCGCCCTCTTTGACAAAAGGAAAGGTTTTATCGGAATCTTTGTCAAACACAAGGATGTTTTCCGGTTTTATGTAACCCGAGGAGACAATACCTCCGAATATCGCACCCGCAATATTGCCGGTACCGATAAATCCGATCTTGTTTTCTGACATAAAAATCCCGCCTATTACTAAGTTTTTAAGAACAATATTATTTATACAACAAAAAATATGTTATGTCAACCAAATATTTTGCGGTAGCAAAATATTATGTAAACTCATTATGTAAACCACACAATATCTATGATTTCATACATTATGTAAATCAATTTGTAGTGTTTTTGAAACATTTACTTTTCAAAAAAAGTTTTTTATGATATACTACTTAAAAACTTTGATAGGATGATTTTTTATGAGCAAAACAGTACTTATCACCGGTGCATCAAAAGGGATCGGAGCCAATATGGCTATCAGATTTGCCGAAAAAGGCTACAACGTAGTTATGAATTACAACAATTCGGTTCAGTCGGCAATTATTCTTCAGCGTTCACTTAAAGAAAGCGGATACAGCGTTATCGCGTATAAAGCTAACGTAAGAAATCGTTTAGAGGTAGATCTTATGGTAAAAGAAGCGCTTTATCGATTCGGATCTATCGATATACTTATAAATAACGCAGGTATTTCCAATCAGTCCCTTATAACCGATTTATCAGAGCAGGATTGGAATGACATAATCGGAGTTAATCTTACAGGTGTTTTCAACTGCACGCAGGCCGTACTCCCCCACATGATTAACCAAAAATCCGGCAAAATAATCAACATCTCTTCAATGTGGGGTGAAGTCGGTGCATCTTGTGAAGTTGCTTATTCAGCCGCTAAAGCAGGAGTAATAGGATTCACAAAAGCTCTCGCAAAAGAAGTCGGACCGAGCGGCATTACGGTTAACTGTATTACACCCGGTCTTATCGAAACCTCCATGAATCAGGGGCTCACCGTTGAAGATATCACTTCTATCGTAGAAGATACGCCTATGGGAAGAATAGGAAGCACCGATGACGTTGCATCTGCCGCCCTGTTTCTTACAAGTGACGAGTCACAGTTTATCACTGGTCAGATACTTGGGGTAAACGGAGGTCTCGTAATTTAACAATCGAGTAGGAGGCTGACCATTAGTTGACCAGCCGACCTCTCACACCACCGTGCGTACCGTTCGGTACACGGCGGTTCAATCATATTAAGTGCATAGACTTGTACGCTTCGGATATGTCATAATATCCGCGGCGTGCAA
>CASFDQ010000039.1 GCA_949293385.1 uncultured bacterium
CTTTATGCCGACCTCCCTGCCTATCTACTCCTTCGGAGAGCTGCTTGTCGACCCCGATAAGGACTATGAGGAGATAGCCAAAGATTATTTCGCTTCGGCCTTCGGCGGCTACGCTAAGGAGACCCGAAAGTATCTCGAGGCCCTCGGCACCCTTATGAGCCGCGATATTCTGACCGCCAAGCTCGACGTGGCAGGCGAGGGCAGTGCTAACGCCGATTTTGCCTGGAAAAACAGTCCCGAAATGGCGGCTAAATTCATAAAGGTTCCCGCCCTTGTGGACGAGTTTGCGGCAAACGTCGCCGAATACCTCGAAAACGAGGATAACGAGACGGTAAAGCGTTCCTTCGAGCTTCTTTACTACCACGGTGAAATTATGAAGCGTCTTTCCAAGGCACTTTTCTTCGGCGCCATCGGTCAGTCCTATATTAAGGCGGTGGCCGAGCTTCGCGCCTATATTATGAGAAACGAAGATAAATACTATATGGAATTCGACGCATATCTCTTTATAAGACGTTTTGTAAACGAGGTCCTCTTTACCGACGTTCCCGCCGACGCATCCCCCTGCGACTGCAACTGCAAGGACTGCGACGGATGCAAATAAATGCAAAATATATACGGCGCACACCCGAACAGAGCTGAACATCAGATAAAAAATAATGGCTACGATATACCTTACAGATGAGGTGCATCGTAGCCGTTTTTCTTTTATAAAAATTAATTTTGCAACGGGAGGAGCAAACGAAACTTTTTTATCGGACGCCCCTACGGTTGCCGTATGTATTTGTGTTTTACCCTTTTCTATTCACTGTCCACTGATCACTGTCCACTGCGGCCAAAGGCCGCTTGCCCCTACGGTTGCCGTTTATTTATTCTTTCCCTCTTTGTTCCTGCTTTTCGCGACTATTACGATAACTATTCCGCCGATAAGCATACCCACGACGCCTATTATCGGCAGGGCGATAAGCAGATTATCAGCCGAAAAAAGGTCTTCGAAAAAACTCGTCGGACTTTCGGGGTCGGGCGACGACGATAAGATAAACGTAAGCTCCTTATCCGGCAAGCCGCTGAGCTTTGCGGTATATCCGCCGTCGGTCTTCGAAAAGGCTACCGACGATTTTAGAGCGAGGTAATGGGGCGTGTTAATAACTATCTCAAGCTCGCCGAATTCCTTCCAGCTCTCGGCGGGAGAAAGAAGATAGGTATACTCGTATATGGGCGGGGTATAGCCCTCGTCGATAAGAGGGAAGATCGGCGCACAGACCGAATTTACGACCCTCTCGCCCGCGGGTACGGTTATCCTGTAGTCGTACCACTGCAGCAGACTGTAGTCGTCGAGTCCGTAGACGTAGCTTCCGATACTTATTATATTCTGCTCGTAGGAGGCGGCACTGTCCTTTGCCTCGGCCACCACCGCGTTAAACATATCGACGCGGGAAATTCCCGAGTTCTCGCTCCATTCCATAAGGGCAAACTCCTCAAAGGTAGTTTTTTCGGTCGAAATAAGCTCTAACCTACCTCCCGTTTTCTTTTCGCCCAAATAAAATTGCCATTTAAGGGGATCGGCAAGAGGATCTCCCAAAATAAAAAGCTCTATCTCCTGACCAAGCTCGTCTACCCAGGCGCCAAGCTCTGCCGAGCCGTCGTCATTGGTAAAATACCGGCTATGATCGGGGAGGAAATACATCCTGTCGCCGCTTTTATCGTTTATATTAAAGGTGACCTCGGCTAAATCGTCAAAACCGAATTTCGCCTCTTTGACCTCGTAGGTATATTTCGCTACGGTAAGGCTCGGGGAGAAAAATCCGTCGTCTATATAGTCGTCGCTGAGCTTCGAAAGCTCCTTTTCGATATTGAAATCGTCGTAACCTAAAAAGGGCGCATAGGTGTGACGGACGGTACCCTCGACCCTTTCGCCGAAAAGCTCGATACCGTATTTTTCGTTTTTAAGGACCTCCCCCACGGTCTCCGTCTCCATATAGGTAGGGGCGGCGCCGAAGGGGAAAAGCAGACGGGCGGTCTGATCGCTGTCGGTGGGATTATAAACTGTATATTCGGCGGTAACCGAAGAGCCGTAGTCGGCCCCCTGCTCGGGATAGCGGTACCAGCTCTCAGGGAAGGTCTCAATATCGAAGGTCAAAAGCTCCTTTTCGACACACAGAGGGGTATTCCCGTCGATCACGATCGGAGAAATTCCGTCGATACCGCCGTAGGTCGTTACGGCAGAGTTGGCTAAAGCAGAAAGAGAAAGGGCAGCAAGGAAAAGAGCACAAAGGAGCACGGCTCCGATAAGCTTGACCGTTTTTCTCACGATGAAACACCTCCTAAAATTACAACTATATTATACCATGCGCAGAACCTCGTGTCAACTCGGCTCACCGACGCCGTACACGTTTATGGTTTGGTTAATTCGCCGCAGGCATCATCGGTCACTGACCCCCGATCACCGAGCGGCGATATCCGATGGGGGTGATTTTAAGGGCGGCCTTAAAGCAGCGGGTCATATAGCTTTGGTCGGAAAACCCCGTTTTATAGGCGATCTCGGCCACGGTAAGGTCGGTATTGATAAGCAGCTTCATAGCCTCACCTATTCGAAAATCGTTTATATATTTTACGGGAGATTTATTGGTTGCGGCCTTAAACAGCCGTATAAAATGATCGTCACAGACGTTTATCATTCGGCTGAGCACCGATATGGGAATGTTTTGGGCGTAGTTTTGCTCGATATATCTGAAAACGGGACGTAGCCTTTCCTCCCTTTCGGTTTCTTCCTCCTCGGTAAGATAGTTTTCCGCAAGAATTGCGGTAATTTCGAGAAGGGAGGCAAGCATATTAAGCTTATATGCGGGCCCTTCGGCTAAATATATTTCCCGCCCTTCGGTCACGGCCTTTCTGAGGGCAAAGTAGCAGCCTACGCTTTCGTCTATAACAAAATCGGTTATACGGTCGCGGCAAAGAACCTCCTCGACCGATCGCGACGAAACGTCCTGAGTAATAAGAGAAAGGCCGTATACTATTCCTATAGTTTCGGCCGCTTCCCCCGTCAGGCTATGGACACAGTAGGGCGGTATAAAAACGATATCTCCGCTTTTTAGCTCAATATGCTTTGTGTTTATGCCGATTTCCGCACTACCCTCTTTAAGCAAAATAACCTCGGCGCTGTCGTGATAGTGGGGCACCACAAGCCGCCCCGTACCCCTTTGCTCCGACGAATAGACCTTAAAATCGGGATACTTAAACCTTTCGAATTTATACATTTTGCTTTTTCTCCAACAAATATCGAAATTGTACTGTTTTTTGTCGATTTTAATATATAAAACCGATACATTTGCAGATATAATTATAATATCATAAAGCAAAAAATTGTCAATAAGGAGCGGTTTTATGGCTATACCGAATATCTGGGGTCAGGGTCAGCTTTTTGCCTTTTCGGCCCTTGACGGAAATTCTCTTTTCTCGGACGATCTCGTCGGAACCCTAAGCGGCGACAAGATCGGTATCCGTTTTCACACAAAGACCGTAAGAGAGCTTGCCTTTACGGGGATCAGAGGCTTCGTCCCGATCTTTAAGGCGGTCACAAGCGATCTTATAACGGTAGGAACGCCAAGCCGAGATATGAATATCCTTTACGCCGAGGCTCACCTTATAATAGGAAATACCGCGTCCGACGTAGGGGTTACGGTTTTGGTCGAGGGAGAAAGCGAGACCGAAACCATAGGAAGCTATAAAATTCAAAATACCGCCGACCGAGAGTTTACCGCTCTTTTAAGAGAAGGCAATAGGTTCGCCTTCGCCTACGGACACAGTGCCGCCGAGGCCGCCGAGCTTGCCGTTAGAGGTATTGCCCTCGATATGGAGACGATAAAAGAAAAACGTCTTTCTCTTTACGAAAAATTTTCCCTCGGTGCCGACAATAAATACGCCGGGCTCTACGGAAAATGTATTTCGGTAATGAAGAGTCAGCTTTATTCCCCCGAGGAAAAATACACTCGTATCTGGTCGACCCCCGACCGCCTGCCCCATAAGTATCTTTGGCTCTGGGATTCGGTCTTCCATGCAATAGGTCACCGAAATATGAACCCCTCTTTAGCCGAGGATCTTATTCTGGACATCTTTGACGGTCAGGACAGCGACGGCTTTATTCCCCACATGGCAGGTGTCGGCTACGCTTCGAAGATTGCTCAGCCACCGGTTATCGCCTGGGGGTCCCTGCCGGTTTTTGAAAAATCGGGCAATAAGGAATTTTTAAAAACCGTTTTCGAGCATAATAAAAGCTTCCTCGATTGGTGCAGTAAAAACCGCCGTCAGAGCGACCGTCAGCTTTACACCTGGCTTACCGCCAACAACGTCGTCTGCCGCTGTGATGAGTGCGGAATGGACAACTCCCCGAGATTCGATAAGCTTACCTATTTAGAGGCTATAGATTTTTCCTGCTTTATGGCAAACGAGGCAAGGACTATGAGCAAAATAGCCGAAATTCTCGGTCTTGAGGAAGAAAAAGAGTTTTATGATAAATGGTTCGAGGAAATTAAGGCCGACGTTAACGAAAAGCTTTGGAGCGAGGAGGACGGCTTCTATTTCGACTACGACATTTTAGATAAAAAGCTCCATAAGGTATGGTCGGTGGCCTCCTTCCTGCCCCTTTTTGCGGGAATTTGTGACGAGCATAGGGCAAAGAGGCTCCTTTCTCACCTTTTAGATCCCGAAACCTTCTATTCGCCCTTCCCAATACCCAGTATTTCGAAAAAGGACGAAACCTACGGCACCGATATGTGGCGGGGACCCGTCTGGCTTAACTACAACTATATGCTTATCGAGGGACTTATCGGCTACGGCTTTACGGATTATGCGCAGGATGTAAAAGAAAAGACCTTCGCGGTCCTTGATAAGTGGTACAAAAATACGGGGACCCTTTTCGAATTTTACGACCCCGAGGACCTTACCTCCCCCGCCCGTCTTAACCGCAAAGGGGCATCCTTCGAGCCCTACGATTTTACCGTAAGGTATCAGGCGATAAGAGACTACGGTTGGACCAACACCCTCCTCTTCGATATGCTTCATAACGAGTTCAAAAACAAAAAGACGTATACCTGAGAAAGTTTTGTTAAGAGATAATTTTAGGACATACATATCGGTAAAGATACGTATGTCCTTCTGGTTTTATAAAACTAAGTGGCGTACCCCTGACGGCCTCATTTTATCGTAGCCGTATATATTTGCGTTTTCGGTATCCGTTACTCTTTTTACTCGCGCGTAGCGCTACTCAAAGGGCGTTTTACTCTTTTTCTGTGCGAAGCACCCCTGCAAAACGCAGTTTTGCCCCTGCGCAGCCCCTCGTCCCTAAACTGCTTCGGTATCCGTCTGACCACTGACCACTGACCACTGCGACCTTCGGTCGTTACATCCCGTATTTCTTAAGGTCGATGCGGCCGTCGGGCTCGAAGATTATTCCCTCTGACTCGAGAAGAGCCTGCTGAACGTCGCGCCCTCCGAAGGCGAAGGTTTCGGCCACCCTGCCCTCTCGGTTAACCACTCTGTGGCAGGGAACGATCCCCGGAAAGGGATTTTGATGCAGAGCGTACCCAACCACCCGCGCCCATCGGGGATTGCCCGCAAGGAGAGCCACCCGACCGTAGGTCATCACCCTACCTTCGGGGATGTTTTTTACAACCTCGTATATTTTCTCGAAAACCGTCATTTTACCGCCTCCCGTTTTATTTATTATACACCCGATCCGGCAAAAAATTAAGCGCTTAATTAAACATTTGACAAAACGCCCGTTTTGCCGTATAATAACGAAGCACGAAAACTATTTCCGGGTGTGGCGCAGCTGGGAGCGCGGGTGGTTTGGGAGCGTAGACGGTGTTCGCACCGTGCAAAAGCGAAAACCGCCGAAAGCCCTTCAACCGTGTGAATTTCGGGCGGTTCGGAAAAAGAAAAAAGCAGTCAAAAATGTGTTTGACCACAGAGTTGACCACTTACACGACCACAATTTAATAACTATCGGGGTGTAGCGCAGTTGATAGCGCGCCGCATTTGGGACTGTGAGATAGGTAATTCAAGTAAAATTCCAGACACCTCAAAAAAGCCTTTAATACTGCGGTTTTTCCGCTTTCATATTTTGGGGAAATATGCTATAATAGGCTTACGACCACATAGTGTCCCACAGTTGCGGAATTTCTGTTAAAATCCGAGCGTAAAATTGAATAAATCGGGGTGTGGCGCAGTTGGTAGCGCGCGACATTTGGGATGTCGATGCCGCAGGTTCGAACCCTGTCACTCCGACCAAATTTTGACCGAAAACAGAGGTTTCGCCTCCACTTTCGGTCAATTTTTTATACTTTTTAGGTGTTTTACCGCCACTTTTAAGAAAATCACATTTTTTACGACCACATAATCAAATGTGGCCTGCAAAATCCCCTTTTCTTTGATTACTGTGGCTCAAATTTTGACAGTCAAACGAATAACCGCCACAGTGAAATCCGTGGCGGTTATAAAATCTACTGTTCTATTAACCAACTTACAATATTGTATTCGCCTGACAAATATGAGGTGGGAACCGCAAAGTGATCTGCTCCTGTAATTACGGTTATTTTTGCTTTCGGATTGATCTTTTGGAGTTCTTCTATAAATGAAATAGAGGAAGATGGATCGACAATCTTGTCTACCTCACCTACAATTGCCCATACCGGCGTATTTTTCAGTTTGCTTATATTTGCATCCGTAAATTTCACACTACCACTTAAAGGAGCAATCGCTGAGAATGTATTTGGATATGCCAACGCAAGCTGCCATGTTCCTGTTCCACCCATGCTGTGTCCGGTCAACGAAATCTTATTTTCATCAATTTTATACTCTGTTTTCACGAAATTGATTAGTTTCATAAGATTTGCTTTTATATCACCCCAGCCTTTGTAGTCAGAGGAAACCTGTGGCATAATGATATATGCATCGGGACAGACTTTTTTATCCTTAACATACTGCGGAAATCCATCCACAGCTGTTATCAATTCTAAATCATCTCCTTTACCGCTACCACCGTGCAGATAAACGATAAGCGGCATATCCTTTTTAGGATTTTCAGGTGTGTAAAGCCAATATTTGATTGATGCGTACTGTTGCATCGTAAAGGTAGCGTCAATAACTTCGATATCTATATTGTCGTTTTGTTCTCCCTTTGTGCTACTATTAGATTTGCTGTTTTCATCATCTTGAGACTTGGATGTTTCTGCAACACCCTCTGTTTTAGGGGTTGTATCTCCTTGTGTGCTATCGGGATTACTGTCTTTATTGGTAGTTTCAGTATGGCCGTCTGTTTTTGTCGATGTATCTTCCTTTGCCACTTCTACATCGCCGTCTGCCTTACTGATCATAAACACCTTTAGAATTTGCGGAGGATACGATTCTGCGACCTTTCCGTCAAAGGATATAGTCAGATAATCACCGACTGAATAAATCGGACAATTCGTAATATCGGTACTGACCACCACTTTATCACCAACCGCAAAATGTCCGTTTCCAATATCGGTCACTTCAATAAGACAACTTTTATCATAAATTTCTACGACCTTGCCTGTGAAGTAAGGATTTAGGATATCCTTGCCTTCGTCATTGGAATTACAAGCAACAAGAGAAAACACCATTATTAAAGATATCATTAGTGTTAAAATTCTTTTCAAGTTAATCACCACCGTACAAATTATACCATATATTTTATTTTTTAGCAACAACGGAGCACTGGCAAGGGTTTTACTCCTTGCCAGCGCATTTTTTACGCCGTCTGTCCCGATTTGAGCCGTTCTTTCTCATCGGCGATCTCGGAATTCATCTGTGCAATCAGCTCGGCGAGCTTTTTCTCACATTCCTCTCTTGTCTTGGCGTACACGTTTTTCGGTATGCGCTTTCCGTATGCGTTTGTCGGCGAGTACCGACCTTCGAACAGGTGGTCGTTGATCTCCGTGATACATCCGGTTCCGGGGCGGCGGATTTTTGGTTGTTTCGGCTCAAATTTCGCTCTCACGGACGTTTTTACCGCTTGGTCGGGTGTTTGCTCGACCTCGCTTAAACTGCCCTCATTTCGCCCGAAGCCCTGCTCAATTTTGTTAGCAGCACTCCGCTGCATATTGTCGGTGATATGGGTGTATATATTCAAGGTCGTTTCTGA